>NZ_JBEQZJ010000035.1:0-42883 GCF_045223415.1 Hoskinsella mucinilytica
ATGATTTGGCATAATAAAGAAAAGAAAGTTGACAATGTGAATCAGGATTTGATCCTGAAGATTTACCTTTTTTATCATCTTTTTTTATAATGCCTTCTAAGCTAAAATGTTCATCTTAGATAACTTTTTAGCTTTTTTCTTTGGGTTTACTGCTAGAAGAACTTTCCTAAAATAAAAAAGCAGGATGCCCTGCTTTTTATATGTGCTCAATGATAACAACTTCTACCTTCTTATCATTTGGGTAATATTCATAAGTGATCTTTGCGAGATTGGTATCACCTAAATTCTTTGTAAGAACTCTTGTGATGTTGTCTGTTAATGTCTTTGCGTCTTGTTCGCTTTCACAGAAATAATCAATAGAAGTTGTGATATGTTTTCTTGCGGAAACGTTTTTAGATATTTCTTCACTTAATCGAATTGTATTTTTCATGGTCAAAATCTCCTTTTTACGTTATTCATTCTAACACTTTTCTTACAAATACGAAAGTCTTTATTCTTCGTTAAGACCAAAACTGAATCGTTGGGTATATCGACTTTCGTCTAATGGTTGCATGGTTACATGAATCTGTTCATCTACTTCCAATACTACCTTATACACCTGTTCCTCTTGTTCATAGATCCTGATATCATCGTACGTATAAGATGATTGTACATAACCTGCAAGCGAATGTTTCAGCACTTCTTTCATATCTTCTATTTCCGTACCCTTCGCAAATGTATAACGAATTTTGTTTTCCTTTTCTTCAATATGATAATCAATCGTTGGGCGATGAAAAGCAAAATCATAAGAAGAGTCTACCTCCATCTGACATTGACCAGCTCTACTCGTTGTAGGTATCATCAAAGTGCTATTCGGTTGCATAAGGCTAACGTATGTGAAAGATTGATGATCTATGGATACTTCACCACTCACAAAATACGTCGTAGGATTATCTAAGCGATAATAATCGACACCTTGCCCCTTCTCCAATGAACATGTGACTTGCGCCACAGTTCCCTCATCGCTAATATAATCATAGAAATTTCCTTGTAATACCGTATAATTTTCAAAAGAATCCTCATCATCATTACTTTGTAAACCGATAATGAAAGCAACGATGATACCTACAACGCTCACAAGCATGGGAATCGCCTTTATCAGCTCTTGTTGATCGGATGGTATCGTGAACCGCTTTGTCTTAGCTTCGCTTTCATATGGATGTTCTCCTGCCTTTAAATGTAAATAAGGCGCTTTTTTTCTTGTATGATGAGTTGCCTTTGACTCTTGATGTCCCTGATCACCACGAAACTCATGCTTTTGATGAATATCAATATCATCCTTGATCAAATCTAATTCACGCTCATGTGTACTCATACTGATCGGCTTCGTGCTTCGACCACAGATTTCACAAGTAGCATCATTCGTCTTATTGCCACAGGAAGGACAATATCTTGTTTTTTTCTCCATAAAAATCCCCTTTTCTATCAACTTCATTATAACGTAAATTTGAAAAGAGTAAATACTATAAAGATATTGAATGATCGTAGATTTCTATGATTGATACCATTATGTACAAAACTTCACAAATGTACAATGAAAAAAACTGGTTTTCTTATGATTTTGGTTTATAATAAGGTTAAGGACGAAAGGAGTATTCTTATGAAAAGCGTAATGTATGGAATCGAAATAGCAGATGTGAATGATTTTGGAGGATGGGTTGGATATGAGCCTGTTAAAGAGGACATTGCCGAAATTTTAAATGGTCATGTATACCTGTTTTTCCAAAATGAATACCACATCCGTCAATTTGCGGAAGGAAGAAAATTTGTGATCAATGTAAAGGATGATTCCTTTGGAAAGAAAATCGATCAAGCAAGGATCCTAAAGGCAATCGTAGAGGTAGGTACACCGTTAAGCATGAATGGCTATGAAATCAGTGCACCTGCATATGCTCGTAATGTGATCAAGCCATTGAGTAGAAAAACCAAATTTATTGAAGAAAAAGAGATCTACAGTTTTGCGGATAAAGAATACACAGCTATGAAAACAGACTTTAATTATATCACTCATCTAATGAAATATACCTCTATTGAAGATGTGAATTCTTTGATCGGCGCTACTAGTTTTGTCAATAAAAACCTATTATATCATTATCCTCATTATTTCCTGATTGGATTGGATCAAGTTGATATCTTAGATGACGATTATCATATTGCATAAGAAAAAAAAGAGTTTATGTTCAATGTCATTGTAAGTTAATGTGATTGAGCTCAAACTCTTTTTTTATCGAACTTTATTGATGTTGTGACTTACCTATCTTGTAAGATGATTCTACGCTTTCTTCTAAATAATACATAGGCTCCCGCAAGAGCCGCTGCTGATAACAGTATTTTGGACATTTTCATTACAGTTACCTCCTTTATACTTCACAGTATACACTTATGTGTTTTGATGTACCTTAGCTTCCCCTTACATCTCTCTAACAAATATGTAAGTTTTGTTTTTTTCATATAGCTCTTATCAAGTAGTCATTCATCAACTGAATTGTGTTTTACATCATTTTCTGATATACTAAACGAGTCAAGAAAGGGACAATAACAATGTCAGAAGGTGAGCCATATGGATGAAGAATTTGGTAAAAACGGATTAGGGATCGCAGCTATGGTATGTGGAATCGTATCGGTATCATTGAGTGCTGTAGCGATACCAATTGGCATCTTCTTCTTTTTTTGGGGTTGTGTCATTTCCTTGTTTGCTCTAGGTTGCGGAATATTTTCCATTGTCGCAGGAGCAAAAGCAAAACAATATCCTCCTGTTGGTCAAGCAATCGCCGGTTTGGTATTAGGAATTATCGGAACCAGTTTACACGTTGTGCTATTCCTATGTTTTTTAATCTTATCTATCCTATTATGATGAGTCGTTTCTTATCCTAACGCTAGGAAACGTTCATCTTTTTTTATATATAGATTTCTGTTAAAATGATACTATCGAAAACAAGGAGAGATCAAGGTATGGAAAAAAGAATAGAACACGATTCCATGGGTGAAGTGCTGGTACCGGCAAATGCCTATTGGGGTGCACAAACACAAAGAAGCTTTGAAAATTTTCAAATCAGTACGGAAAAAATTCCTATGGAAATGATACGTGCATTTGCATTATTAAAATCCGCAGCAGCGATTACCAATCAACGTTTAGGTAAGCTAGATGAAGAACGATGTCATTTGATCACAAGTGTATGCCGTGAAATATCAGAAGGAACATTAGATGCACATTTCCCTTTAAGCGTATGGCAAACCGGTAGTGGTACACAATCTAATATGAATGTAAATGAAGTCATTGCAAATCGTGGTAACGAGCTAGCCGGCATGAAGATCTTACATCCAAATGATCATGTCAATATGTCACAAAGTAGTAATGATACCTTTCCTACCGCTATGCATATTGCGGCTGCAATGGAAATAGAGGATCACTTATTGCCGGTATTAAATGCTTTTATCGATACCCTTCATCGATTAGAAAAAGAGCATGACGGCATCATCAAGAGTGGAAGGACCCATTTACAAGATGCCACTCCTATCAAATTCTCACAAGAGATCAGTGGTTGGAGAGGAATGGTAGAGAATAGTCGCAAACAGATCATTACTGCATTAGATGGATTACATCATCTAGCACTTGGTGGTACTGCCGTAGGAACAGGTCTGAATACTCCGGCTGGATTTGATGTGGAGGTCGCAAAAGCACTTAGTGAACTGGCAGGACGCAAATTTGAAACCAATCCAAATAAATTTCATGCATTAACCAGCAAGGATGATCTTGTCTTTGCTCATGGTGCTTTAAAAGCTTTGGCTGCGAATATGATGAAAATCGCCAATGATGTTCGTTGGTTAAGTAGTGGTCCAAGATGTGGATTAGGTGAAATCAGTATTCCTGAAAATGAACCTGGAAGTTCTATCATGCCGGGAAAAGTCAATCCTACGCAATGTGAATCTATGACCATGGTTGCTGTTCAAGTCATGGCCAATGATACAGCTATTGGTATTGCCGCAAGTCAAGGGAATTTTGAATTAAATGTATTTATGCCCGTTTGTATCCATAATTTCCTTCAATCTGTACGCTTATTAAGTGATGGCATCCATTCCTTTATGGAACATTGTGTTTCTGGAATCCGAGCAAATCAAGAGAAAATGCAATATTATGTGGAACATTCACTTATGCTCGTCACTAGTTTAAACCCTTATATAGGATATGAGAATGCCGCAAAATGCGCAAAAACAGCATTTAAAGAAAATATATCCTTAAAAGAAGCAGCAGTAAAGCTAAATCTTTTAACAGCAGAAAAATTCGATGAAATCGTAAGACCGGAAAACATGGTATAAAGGTAAAGAAAAAGCAGATCACATTCTGCTTTTTCTTTTCTCTCCTCAGCGTATAAAAAAAAACAACAAGCACTGAAATCTTGTTGTTTTCTTGATTAAATTCTAGCGACTCCGCTTTTAATCGCAGCTTCTGCGACTTTTTGAGCTACGACCTTCGCAACATTTTTATCCAATGCGCTTGGTATGATATAATCTACTGTCAGATCCTCATCTTTGATCAAAGATGCAATACCCTGTGCTGCCGCAACTTTCATATCTTCATTGATATCACTGGCACGAACATCCAATGCCCCTCTAAAGATACCAGGGAATGCCAATACATTATTGATCTGATTAGGGAAATCACTACGTCCGGTACCAACGATAAAAGCACCAGCTTTTTTCGCAAGATCTGGCATGATCTCTGGAACCGGGTTTGCCATTGGAAGCACGATTGATTTTTCATTCATACTTGCTACCATTTCTTCACTTACGATACCAGGAGCACTAACACCGATAAATACATCACTGCCTTTCATAGCATCCGCAAGGCTTCCTTGAATGTTTTCCTTATTCGTAATTTCAGCCATTTCACATTTATCAGCATTCATGCCTTCTCTGCCCTTATAAATAGTTCCACGACTATCACATAACACAACATCACCAAAGCCCATCTTCAATAGCAGCTTGGCTATCGCAATACCTGCAGAACCTGCACCATTGATGACCATTTTTAAGCTACCCATTTGTTTACCAGCCAATTTCACTGCATTTAATAATGCTGCTGCTGTAACGATCGCAGTACCGTGTTGATCATCATGGAACACTGGAATATCACATACTTCTTTCAGCTTTGCTTCAATTTCAAAACAACGTGGTGCAGCAATATCTTCCAAATTGATGCCTCCAAAGCTTCCAGCAAGTAAAGAAACAGTTTTCACGATTTCATCAGTATCTTTGCTTCTTATGCATAAAGGAATGGCATTGACTCCTCCAAATTCCTTAAATAATACACATTTACCTTCCATGACCGGCATACCGGCTTCTGGTCCAATATCACCAAGTCCAAGAACAGCGGTTCCATCTGTTACTACAGCAACCAAGTTTCCTCTTCCCGTCAATTCGTATGATTGATTGATATCCTTTTCAATTTCCAGACATGGTGCGGCAACACCTGGGGTATAAGCCAAAGATAAATCATCTTTGTTTTCCAGTTTCATTTTTGGCGTCATGTCTAGTTTACCTTTCCATTCATAATGTAAACGTAAGCTCTCTTTTGCGTAATCCATGTTTTTTTCCTTCTTTCTTTTTCCACATTCAGTTTATCATAAATAACTTCTGATAGAAACCAAAAATCAGCCTTTTCCTGCTTAATTCTTTGTCCTAACAATAGGAAATTTAATACTTTTCGCATTCCTTATCCATACTAAAGGTAACGAGGTGAATTTATGAAGAAACCAGAAGAAGTATTCAAAAATCGTATAAAAAATGAAAAACCTATAGTAATGGCAGAGCTATTAAGTGATATTCATCAAACCATGCCTTGGAAGGATAAACAACTACAACTCGCTTTAAATGATATCAAGGATAGAAACATACCCTATTTATGTTTATTAGGGGATTTAACAAATAACGCCTATGGCTTTCAATTCCAAGCATTCTTTTCTTTATTAATGCCTTATGGATTTCATCAGCTCATAGCATTGGGAAATCATGATACCTTTCATCCCAATTTAGATGAAGCATTGCATATTCATCCTCTGATCAAACGTCATGTCTTACAACAGGAACTATATCACAAAGAAACAATTCAACAATGTTCCTTTTATGTATTGAATACACAAAAGCCACAGGAGAATAACATGTATATCGAAAAGGACCAATTTACATGGCTTGAACAAGAGCTGACAAAAGATCAGGCAGATTGGAAATTCATTCTTTGTCATCATCCTTTGGCAGATACCCATCCAGGCAGCGAAGATCGCTCCATGCACGTTGGTTATCAAAATGCACAACTTGAGAGTATCTTAAAAGGAAACCCTCAAATCGTATATCTATCCGGTCATCTTCATAATTCCTATTCACATACGGCACTTTGTATGAAGGATGATCTACTTTGTATCAATGTCCCTTCCTTCCATCAAGTTCAACGAGGAATTCGCAAAGAACAAATAGGTTTACAACTTGATCTTTATCATGATTTTTTACATGTACGCTTTCGTGATTATCGTCAACACCAATATCTTTCAAGTGTCTCTTATATTTATGATCGTAAAAAACGATGCATCCATACCATATATCCTAAATAACATAAGAAAAAACGAATCCTTCATGATGATTAGGATTCGTTTTTTCTAGATAAGGCTTGAGTTTTATCACTTACCTTATAATAAATCTTATGTAGTTTTTTCTGAAGCTCTAAACTGCCATAGCTTAATTCCTTTTCTTGTTTTATATTTTTGTTGTCTTCATACATTTGAAAGAGGAACGAATAGGCATCATACAAGTCCCTACATTCGATCTCATTGGCAGCGCAACCACCACAAAAGCAAATCAGCTGTTCCAACAAAAGCTCCATTTGTTGCATACATTTGTCCATCTCTTTATCATTTTTACTTGCATGATGATTTAACAAAAAGCCTTCTGTTTTTGGATATTGTTTCATATCTTTTAACAGCTTCAATAATTCATCTTGTAATTCATTGCCCAATTCAATCGTTTTCATTAGTGTCAATATCTGACTCATATATTCTCACCGCATCTCTCACATAGGCAGTATAGGCAACTGCTTGAATTGTATTCCTGATCAAATCAACGATCGGACTACCTTCATCATCACTTGGAATATGTTTTACACGTTTATGCGTACAAATGCTGAACAAGCAACACTCCAGTTCTGCACAGAAATAATCATAAGCCTGATCCTGAGGATATTTATCCATCTGAACCTTGATCAAATCACTGATCTCATCCATACGAAACACCGTTTTTAGAATACAAACCACAATGAGATATGCCATATGCTTACGGTTATAACGTTTTTTCACTGGTGCACTCACGATACCATGCTTAACATAGTTATTGATCATGGTAGAGGTGATTGCCTTTCCTTGCTGTTCCAAACAAAAGTCCTTCAAATAGGAATTTAATAAGGTTACAACCTGATCCATATATAAATCCATATCAGGAAGTTCATTCCATCTTGGACAGTGGAATTTTGTTAATGTTGTTTCACTTTTCATACTTATCACCGTTTGCATTTTATCATCATATAAATGTCTTGTCAAATGAAATAAAACTAAATCATCTGTTTTTTAATACTAAATGGTAAAACATCATCCTATGAAATTGATCATTGGATAACCATGTTCATATCAAGTATTGAAACACGCTGAACTATTCTGAACTGATATCTATTTTAAAGTGATTTCATTTACAAAACTAATTTCAAATAATCTTTTGACCTCATAAGGATCTTTGCTTTTTCCAAGAGCCCACATCAGTTTTGTCAAAGCTGCTTCACTTGTCATGTCATAACCTTGTATGACACCATGTTTTAGTACTTTCTGACCAGTTTGATAGATAGAGAAATCACTATTTTCATATAAACATTGAGAGCATACGACAACACTCATACCCTTGGTCACCATTTCTTCTAACTTACTGATCAAATCTCTTCGTATAAAATTGATTCCTCCAGCACCAAATGCCTCAATCAAAATACCTTTATAATTCATATGCATCAAGGCATCAAAGATCGCCGGATCCATTCCCGGTGTTAATTTGATTAAAAAAACATCTGTACAAAGCTTATCCTCTAATTGAAAAGCACCTTGTGGTTGAATTAGTAAGTCCTCTTGAAAATGAAGTCCTCTCGCATCCACGATACCAACCGGTTCTATATTCACACTTTCAAATGCATCAAAATTCATCGTACGGACTTTGACGGCTCTTGTCGCTAACATAATTTTACGATCAAAACAAATATATACACCTTGTATTTGCTGTTGTACTGCTTGAAATGCAGTACGAATATTATCTACCCCATCACTAAGAGGATGAATAAGAGGAAGTTGAGATCCAGTGATGATCAATGGAATTGGTAGATTTTTCAACATAAAAGATAAAGCACTTGCTGTATATGCCATTGTATCAGTGCCATGACTTAATACGATACCATCATAGTCTTGATATACTTGGGCAACTCTATTTGCAATCAACACCCATTCCTCAGGTTGCATATTACTACTGTCTAACCTTAATAAATCTTCACATTCGATATGTAATTGCGAACCATGATATCCAAGATAGGATAAGATATCTTCACTTGTCAAAGATGGTATCAATCCTTCTTCACTTTGAGATGACGCAATGGTACCACCTGTTGTTAATAACAAAATACGTTTCATTTGATTTTTCTCCTTCATAAACTTTTCCGAATCTATTATATCATATAGATATTTCTTATCCTATTCATCATAGTTTTTACATAAAATAATGCTTTATACATAAAATCCAGCAAAAAAGTTAAGCAAAAAAAAATTCTCATTTTATCAAAAAAAGACTTGCATTGTCGAAATTAATATGCTATTATATTATAGCACTTGCGATTGAAGCAAGTTTTAAATACATGGCGCGTTGGAGAAACGGTTAACTCACTTGCCTTTCACGCAAGCATTCACGGGTTCGAATCCCGTACGCGTCACCATGTAAAGAATGCTAAGACAATTCAAAGAATTGTCTTTTTTTATTATAAAGAATGAGAGGTAGGCATATGAAAGAAACTCAGTTAAAAGAATTACTATGTTTCATGGAAGAAAGAGAAGAAAAGCTCTTTCAACAAGAGCATCCCTCTTCATGTGGTCAAATCTTAGAGGATATTCCTTATAAAGATGATCATGATGTTGCACATACCTTAGATATTCTCTACCCTCTTAAGAAAAGGAAACAATATCCTTTTATCCTTTATGTTCATGGAGGAGGCTTTTGTATGCATTCTAAAGATAAGATGTATCGAACTTATGCTACTCGATTAGCACAAGATGATTTTGCGGTGGTTAACATCAATTATCGTCTTGCGCCCAAAGCTCATTATAAGGATATTCTCTATGATGTATATCAAACGATGCTATTTCTTTCAAAACATATGACAACATATCAATTAAATCAAGACCAGATGATACTATGTGCAGACTCCGCAGGAGCTTATCTTGCAATGAAAGCTATCTGCCTTTGGAAACAAGATAATGATTTGAACAAGAAACTCAAGTGTTGTGGTGTAGCGAGTTTATGTGGAATCTTAGATTTAGAGGAATTTAGAAACCAAGCTCAGTTCCCTTTAAAGAAAGAAATCATTCATATGCTTTTTTGTGATGATCAAATACCACTTCATGCTTCTATCTTTCATGAAATCGATCATACCTTTCCACCGGTTTATCTTATGGATACAGAATATCGTTCTTTCTACACTCAAGCAAACCAATGTTATCAGATATTAAAATCACACAGGATTCCATGTCAACTGCATATATTCCCTAAAGAAGAGCGATTGAGGCATAATTTTCAAATGCGTTCGACATATCCCCAAAGTCAACGAGTACTTGATGAATTATTTCATTTTTTTCATGATGTTATCAAATCACAATAATTCAACTTTTTTAGCAAAATTACAAAAAGCTATTGCACAACATGCTAATTCATGTTATTATATTTAGGTGTTAAAAAAGTGCCTTAGTAGCTCAGTCGGTAGAGCATCCGGCTGTTAACCGGCAGGTCACAAGTTCGAGTCTTGTCTAAGGCGCCATGTAACGTTGAAACTCTGATATGATCAGAGTTTTTTTATTTGATCAGTATTTTGCCTTTTGATCAGTATTTTGTTTAAGACATTTTGTAAAAAAGAAGATTCACATAAGGAATCTTCTTTTTTACATCTTAAATTCAACTATTTTATCTGCAAAACTAATAATCTCATTACAATATTTATATTCATCATAGACTAATTTTCCCATATCGCCTATTTCTACATTACCGAATTCAAATTCACTGACGGTAGCCTTTATTTCTTTACCATCCTCACACAAAAAGGTTAATTCAAAAATAGGTTTTTCGATCGGTATTGCTTCTCCTGTCAACAAAGCATCAATCGGTTCCCCTGATTTATGAATCAGTTTGGCCGTTGTTTCGATTCTTTGTATAGGTTTGATCACTGAAGCTTGCTTTTTTTCTTTTTTCTTCCATCCAAACATAACCGACATCCTTTCTGACTGCATCATAATAGCACAGTTTCAGCACAGATTTGTGATTGTTTTCTGAATTTTTATGGCAGACTGATCAAATCATTTTGAATACAGAGTTTTGCATTTAAAGTTTTTGCTTCTTGTGCAAACTGTACATGCATCATACCATCACTTATTTTCATGATACGTCCCAAACCAAGTGTTGTATGAACGATCTTTTTTCCTCTTTTTAAATCAGCAAGTCGAATACGTTTTGGCTGATTATCACTGGAAATCTGCTTTTCTTGAGTGACATCTTCCTCATCTTTTTGTTGCTGTTGATAAATTTCAAATAGAAAACTTGATAGTTCCATTTTCACGTGTGCTGCTTTTTTGAAAGTGAAAAACTCTAAATGCTTCAACGCTCTTGTCATTGCGATATAGAAGAGATGACGCTCAAAGGGATCACTGGCATCTGTTTTAGGGAATAAGGTATTCATACAATCCATGATATAAACATGATCATATTCATTTCCTTTACTTTCCTCTACAGAGCATATTTTCACATTCGATAGCTCCATCATTGAAAAATCCGCAAGAGCCTCCATATGTTTGATGAATTCCTGAGGTTGAGGATATCGCTCTGCCATGGTATATAATACCAACATTGCAGGATTTTTTTCATTTGTTTTTTGTTTTTCAAGATACGCTCGATAATTAAATTCCTTTAAAACAAATTGAAGCATACCTAACGTATCTTTCATAGCCGCAAGACGAATCTTTTCCATCTTTCCTGCCAATTTCTTTTTACTGACAGCACGTAAAGAACTATCTGTCAACGCTTGGTACACATCCATACCTTCCCCTCTGACTTTTTCCGCAAGTTCTAATAATACACGTTGAGGTATTTCCAAATGAAAATGTTCATTGATTTGGATAAAGGCTTCTAAATCATTTGCATCGGATAATAGACGTACAAAGCATACCATATCTTGAAGAATAGATTGTTTTAAAAGAGAGGAAACACTTTTTGAACAATAAAATGGGATGTTATGTTCCATCAGGATATCAATCAATGGCAGTGCTATTTCTTCATTTCGATAAAGGAATACATGCTCACCATTTAAATCATTTTGGATAGCTTCTAAGGCATACGTATAGATTCGTTCCATCGAAGTAAACCCTTTGAATTTCACATCTCCTTGTTCCTCTTGCGCAATGGATACTTCCTTCTTAGTAAATTGTTGTATCACATCACCAATCATAGAGGCATTTCGATAATTTGTTTCCAATGTAAAGCTTTTTAGTCCTGGATATGCACTATCCAATGTGTCTAATGCATCAGGAAAAGCACAATTTCTTTTATTACTGCATTGTAGTTTATCCGCAACAGCAAATAGTTGTGTATCTTCTCCACATAACAAACGTAATAACATATGTCCTGCAAAGCTGACTTCCTGTGCATCATCTAAGTGTAAATAATGGATTGCATGGTGACAACCGTCCCTTACATCCTCATCTGATTGCAGAATGCATAATGCCTCTACAATGACATCATCACTGTCATAAAACTGTTTTGCTTTTCTTGTTTTTTCATACATCTTATAAAAGGCCGGAAATTGGAAACCTTCTATTTTAATTTTTTCGATTTGCGTATCAGATAATAACATATTCTTGCAATAGCTGATACGATATAATACTTCCTCTAATAACTCTTCTGATAAAGTCAATGCAAACATTTCTTTACAGATCTTTCGCACGAAACTTTTTAAGTTACGATAGGCAGGCCATACAGGAATTCCTTTTCCTTCATGATCCATTTTTATAATTTTGTAAGCCAAAGCACGTAAATCCATAAAATGAGGCATTGCTACCTCATCAAATGAATGGCGATACTCTCTGGCCATTCTTTTTGCATTTCTACCATCATTTGTGATATTCCAAATCAAATCTGCATCTACGCCCTCACACTCAACTAAGTATGCACTTCTTACTTTAAGAAGAGTGGTTTTTCCAGTACCTGCAGTTCCTTGGATCAAACAATGTGTATGTTGTGATAGAAGAGATTGTTTCCCCTCTTCCATTGATCCTTCATAATGCTTCAAAAATTCTTCAAATTCCATATTCTCACCAATGACTTATTATACATGAAATCATCATAGATTTCTAACCATTTCCTACTTTTTTTCAATGCAAACCCTTACAGTTCATAAGGTAGCCCAAAATACTCCAAAAGTCCGATATAAATCGCAAATGCAAATGCAAATTGATTGTTCTTCAAAATCTCTGCATCATGAGGATTACTTAAATAACCAAGCTCGATCAACATGGAAGGCATCGTTGTTCTTCTTAATACATATAATGATGGATTTGTGCGTACTTGGTTATATTTCATAGCAGTAAAATACACAATGCTATCTAATATGATCTCTGCCATATCATATGCCACGCTGTTTTCTCGATAAACATAAATTTCCGATCCATTAATAGCTGGATTCTCGTTGCTATTGACATGAATACTGATAAAATAATCCGCAGGCCATTCATTTGCCATATCCACACGTTGTCTTAATGAACTACTTTGATCATATCCTAATACAGTATCAGGATATGGGCGAGATACTCTTACCTCAAAGTTAGGATCTGCGAATAATAATCCTGCCAACATGATCCCTACATTGTAGGTTACCTCACTTTCCACAAGACCATTGCCACTTGCTCCAGCATTGATATTTCCTGGATTATGTCCTTGGTCGATAAATATCTTAATTGCCATACATTCACCCCTTCATGTATAACCTATTCTTATCTTGATCCATTGCCTGTACAAATGTCATCATATTGGTTGTATCTAAGAATAAAGTGGTTTACAATAAGCATATAACATAAAGGAGAACTACGATATGAAAACAATTACCATTAAAGAAAAAAAAGCTCCTGCACTGATTCAGGGCTGTATGCGCATTCCATCTTTAGATGATCATCAATTAGAAGAATTAATTCGTGTTGATCTGAAGCATGGCATCAATTTTTTTGATCATGCGGACATCTATGGCGGTGGTGAATCTGAAAAAGCCTTTGGTCGTGTATTAAAGAAGAATCCTGAGTTAAGAGATCAAATGTTGATTCAAAGCAAATGTGGCATACATCAAGGAGAAAAAATTACCTATTATGATTTTAGTAAAGAGTATATCCTATCCTGTGTTGATCAAAGCTTAAAGAATTTGGAAACAGATCATCTTGATTATTTACTTTTACATCGCCCTGATGCGTTAATGGATCCTTATGAAGTGAATGAAGCCTTTGATACATTATATAAAGCCGGAAAGGTACTGCATTTTGGCGTTAGTAATCAAAACCCTTATCAGATTGAATTGATGAAACAAGGAGTAAACTATCCTTTGGAAATCAATCAAATGCAATTCAGTGTAATGCACACGCCTATGCTGGATGCCGGATTCAATGTCAACACAAAGTTTGAAAATGGTATCGATCGTGATAATGGTTTAATAGAATATTGTCGTGTTCATGATATCACAATACAGTGTTGGAGTCCTTTCCAATATGGTATGTTTGAAGGTGTTTTCTTACATAATGATAAATTCCCTGAAGTAAACAAGGTGATCGATGATCTAGCGAAAAAACATCAAGTTACCAATAGTGCGATTGCTTTGGCTTGGCTCTTAACTCATCCAGCTAACATGCAAGTGATCGTCGGTACGACCAATCAACACCGCATTGATGAATTAGCTCATGCTTGTGAAGTCAAATTGACCAAAGAAGAATGGTATCATATTTATATTGCCGCAGGTAATCTTTTACCTTAGAAATAAACAAAACGTAAAAAAAGAAGACTTGATAACCACCTTTGGTGATCAAATCTTCTTTTCTATATGTATCAAGAATGATACACATCCTCATCCAATAAACCTTCTGATTTCGCAACATAAATACTTGCAGAACTATCTCCGATGACGTTCAATGAAGTAACTAGCATTTCAATCGGACGATTGATTGCTAAAATCAGTGAATATGCCAACATAGCCGCATCATTGGTATAACCTAAACCTGTCAAGATAGTGAAGAGGATAACGGCACCCGCACCTGGAGCTGCAGGTGTTCCGATAGATGCTACCAATGCTAAAACAGCAATGATCGCAATGCTGGAAAAGCTCACGTCATATCCAGCTGTTGTAGCAACAAATATTGCTGCGATTACCTGCATGATTGCAGTACCATCCATGTTGATGGTCATTCCTAAAGGTAATACAAAGGATGCGATTTCCTTACTGACACCTAACTCTTCTACGGTCGTCTTTTCATTTAAAGGCAACGTAGCTGCAGAGGATGAGGTAGAAAAACCAAATAAAGAAACCTTAGCGATCTTTCTTAAGAAAGGTAATGGATTCAATCGAGTCATCAAAAACAAAATAATGGCATATCCAACAGTAAGAAATAACAATAACGTAACTACAGTTGTTATTACGTAAGCTGCTGCCGGCTTTAGATGTTCAACACCATATATTGCAAAGGTCCTAGTTAGTAGAAAGAAAATGGCAATCGGACCAAATTTTGTTATGACGAAACTTAAGAATACTACTACGATATCATTGATTTCCTGCAATAGTTTTTTCACAACCGTAACCTTTTCCCCTAAGACATTCATACACATCCCCACACAAACCGCTAAGAAGACAATACTTAATACACCACCATTGTTACTAAAGGCATTGGCGATATTATTAGGAATTGCTTGTACTAATACCAGTAAAGGGTTGCTCGCAGTAGAACCTTGTGCACTATTCAGTGAAGATTCTATAGACACATGAAAGAAACCGGCGTGATATACACCAAATCCAACAGCACCTGCGACGATCAAAGCCAAAAAGGATGTCAGAAAGAAGAAGCCAATGGTTTTATAAGAAATACGACCAAGCTTTTTGGTATCTGAGATATGACACATTGCTAAAGTGATACTTGTAAATACCATAGGAATGATGATAAGTTGTAATGCATTGATGAATAACTGTCCTAAAATATAGAAGATACCAAGTGTTTTTGCATTTTCTTCTTTGGTGATATCTGCGAATAAAAGCTGATTGATCGTATTCCAAACATCTCCTTGTCCATTTGACAACATATATTCACGAATTACGATACAGCCTAATCCAGCACCTAAACCCAAAATCAAGGCAATTGCCATGCGTTTCGCTAATTGCTTTCCATTGATTCGTTTCATATTTTTCCTCCTAAAAAAACCTTATTTTCCCAGAGATAGATGAAAACAAGGTGATATCAGTTTCATGGATTATACCATTCAATTCAGACGATTTCCTTATTTACCTCTCTGGGTAAATTTAAAGGTATTCTTTTTTCCATTGGAAAGTATATGCTATTTTGATAAGACTGTCAATTTATTTTTTTTTACAACGCTTGACATAAACTAAAGAAAGCAAGAGGGTATTTCAAATGGCACGAGGAAAAAGAAAAACCAAAACGCCGAACTTCTATAAAAATGCTAATGGCTATGGTTCTGAATACAAATTTTCAGATAGTCAGCGCAGACTCTCTCCAATATCAAAAGGTATTTGTGAGTGCTTTTCAAAATGATATGGTAAATAACTCTTTGAGTCCATTTATCCAATTTTATATACATTGAGAAGTTTGTCTTCACCATTCGCTAGCTGATCCATTTAATTGCATTTGTCAAATGAAGTAATGGGTTCCATAACCAAATATGTATCACAAGCAATATAAAATATATATAAAAAAAGTAATACAAAATAAAAAAGTATTTTTTGTTGAATAGGAACACTTTATCATCCATATAATAAAGTGTAGCGATAGTTACTCTATGGAGACTATTGCGGGATCACTTGATGACAGGTGATCTTTTTTCTTGACAATTCTAATAAACCGATATAAAATGTGTTTACAAAGAAGCGGTAGTAACTCTACGGAGACTATTGCGAGAAGCCTACTATAATGGTAGGCTTTTTTTAAATATGGAGGAAAAAAATGAAACCATTTAAAACTATTGATGAACAATATGAACTCTTAAAATTCCGTGGTTTAAATTTCACTGATGAAGTAAAATCAAAAAATTTCCTTCTGCATAACAATTACTATAATGTTATAAATTGTTATGCAAAATTTTTCATGAATGATAATGATAAATTTATACCTGGAACTAATTTTGATGAAATCACTCAGATACATTACTATGATAAAGAAATTAAATCTATTTTTTTTAAATATATTCTTGAAATAGAAAAACATTTCAAATCAATACTTGCTTATCGCTTCTCAGAAAAATTTAAGAATGAAGAATATGCCTATTTAATTGCTTCAAATTATAATAGCGGAAATATACTTCAAGTAACAAAGACCATTTCAAATTTGTCAAATATTATCAATAAATATAAAAAAGTTCCAAACAACCCAATAAATCACTATATTCATAAACACGGTGATGTTCCTTTCTGGATTCTTACAAACTATATGCATTTTGGAGAATTGCTATATTTTTATAAATACTTAGATGATGGTTTGAAAAATAAAATTGCTAAAGATTTCAGTACTTTTTTAGCTGATAATTTAGGTGTCGACTCTATCCAGTTAACTTCAAACAATCTTATTTCCTATTTAGATAATGTAGTTGATTTAAGGAATATTGTTGCACATAATAATAAGCTATTAGGATTTAAATGCAAAGGACATGTTCGTTATTTATCTGAGATACATGATAAATATACAATATCAAATGATTCCATAAAGCAGGATGTTTATAATGTATTCATAGTAATGCAAGCGTTACTATCAAAAAATCAATATGCATTGTTTCACAACACACTTTTAAAAAGAACAAAGTATTTGAAAGTAAGACTGAAAACAATAGATATAAGCGTGATATTAAATTGTCTGGGTTTTCCCTCTAATTGGTACGATACCCCTAAGATTTCACAACCATCTAGTAAACTTTAAGAATAATCATGCATACGCAAGTATCACGAAATCATTTGGTATATACAAAACCACAATACTTTTTCAATTAGAGAAGCAGATAATTACCGCCTTAGACACTATTATTTATTATATATAGATATAGCCAAAATGTATGATTCTTATTGGTTTTTAACATTTTTATGTTTCAGTTTATAACTTTAACAATCAAAGAATTGCCTGCAAATTAACCATTTCTTAACAAATCTTTTGTATTTCCTTTTTACGTTTCCCATATTTTCCTGTATAATAAAGAATACGTGAAGGAGGAGTCTTATGTTTGTTTTAAATATGATTCGAGGATTTTGCATGGCACTGGCAGATAGTGTTCCTGGTGTATCTGGAGGAACGATTGCTTTCTTGTTAGGCTTTTATGATAAATTTATAGGTTCACTTGATGCCTTGATTGCCGGAAACAAGCAAGAAAAAATAGAAGCTATCAAGTTTTTAATTAAAATTGGTATTGGCTGGGTCATTGGTTTCTTAAGTGCGGTAAGTGTTCTTGCGAACATCTTTGATACTCGCATCTATGAAATAAGCTCATTATTTATAGGCTTCATATTATTTGCTATTCCAATCGTCATCAAAGAGGAAAAAGAAAGTATCAAATTTAAGTGGCAAACCATATTAGCATTTTTGATAGGGATCGGCGTCGTTGCTTTCATCACTTATTTCAACCCTGTAAGTGGCAAAGAAAGTGGTGTCAATCTAGCAAGTCTTGATATCGGCTTGATTCTTTATGTATTTGTTGCGGCAATGCTGGCTATTTCTGCTATGGTACTTCCTGGTATCAGTGGTTCTACTTTACTTTTGATCTTTGGTTTATATGTTCCTATCATTTCCGCAATCAAAGCGGTGATGGGATTTGATTTATCTTATGTGCCAATATTATGTGTGTTTGCGCTTGGTATGTTAATCGGAATTGCAACCGTGGTAAGGTTGATCAAATGGGCTTTGGAAAAGCATCGCCCGATCATGATCTTTCTTATCATAGGAATGATGGTTGGATCTTTCTATGCTATCATAATGGGACCGCAAACGTTGAGTACGCCGAAACCACCATTGAGTTTGGATAGTTTCCATATCCTATGGTTTATTGTTGGTGGAGCAGTTATCTTTGGTCTTCAATATATGAAAAAAGTTACGACGAAAGAAGAAAAAACAGAAGCTGTCATGGATTAATTTAAATCCTTGACAGCTTTTCTTTCATGTGATCATTTATGTTTAATTCATATCCATATTCTATCAATGTAAGATTATCATCTATTACTTCATGATATACACCATGAGCTCTTTGAAATCCAAACTTCTCATATAAATGGATGGCTTTTTGATTATGCGCAACAACAAATAATCGCAAAGAATCTCCCCCTTTTTTTTGACCTCTTTCACTGCTTCCTGTAGCGTATACATTCCCATCCCTTTTGCCCTAACTGCCACATTTACGCCAAATCGATCTATATAAAAGGCTCTTGCTTGTGGATATTCCCACATGATATCTTCTTGTCCTTCATGAGCTTCACTTAATACAAACGCCGAAATATAAGTTCTCCCTTCCCTTATTACATAAAGCTCTTGCTTTTTTACATCTTGAGGAAAGCATATACAAGGATATACGTCATCCCAAATAGCCAAACCTTCTTGTTCCATTTGTTTGACGATAGATTGATACATAAGTTCCAATGGTAATAAATCTTGTGAATTAGCTAATCGAACATTCATCATACCCTCCAATCTACACAAAGACATGTGTGATATATAGATATTATATCGTAACCCATCTTAACATGATAGAAAAAAAAACAGGCATTACCTGTTTTCATCAATCGTTTGTTGCATGGATACTTGTAGCTCCTGAATGATCCCTAAGGCCTTTTTAGGCTTATATTGCTCATAAGGTATTGGTTTCCCTATTTTCATATAAAAGGTCCCTCTTCGCTTTAAAACGGCCTTGTAGTCATAAGAATTACAAAGTGTGATCGGAACGATGTCACATTTAGCCATAAAAGCCGGTTGAATGCTTCCTGCTTGCATTTCATTCATTTGTTTTCCCGTGGATCTGGTTCCTTCTGGAAAAATCAACACATTTTGTCCTGCTTTCAATCGCCTTGTAGATTCTCGTAACATATGTACTGCACTCGATTGATCATCACGATCAAAATATATCAATTCAAGATTCTTAGCCCAACTGGATAAATAAGGAATCTTTTTATTTTCTTCTTTTGATACAAACGTAAAGGGTACGGGAATTCCTGCCTCTAGCATAAGCAAATCAAAAAAGCTTTGGTGATTACTGACAAACTGTACCACTCTATCCTTAGGTAATGCCTCTTCCATCTCTACCTCAAGTTTCACATGAAGACAACGAAATAAGCGGGTACACCACTTGGATATATGGGCATATCGTACTTCAAATGGTTTGCTTCTAACAAGAAAGCAATCGATCCAAGAGATTGGCACTAGCCACAGTAAATGCAAAACATAAATGATACTCATAACCTAAGACTCCTTTGTCTGAACCATTGCATAGGCAATGGCATATTCTTTTTCATGGGCGATGGAAACCATGACATCATAAGGAAAACAGGAGCACACCGGTGCACCTGATTCATCCATCAGTATTTCAATATCCCATACCATACAATCCACGACGTTATGAATAGCTTTGTAAATTGCTTCTTTTGCCGCAAAGCGACCGGCTATCCATTCACTTTTTCGATGTCCCTGATATTGATTTGCGATCATTTGTTCTTTTTCTGTCAAAATCTTATGGATGACAGGTTTATGAAGTGCTTTTTCAATTCTTTGAATCTCTACGATATCGGTTCCAATTCCTATGATCATGATTGCTCCTTTTCATAGATGGAGGAAAGGGTGATTTCTTCACTCTTTAAAATTCGTTGTTGATCTTGATGATGAATACATAAGTAACCATGCTCATCTACCCCATCTACATCCCACATTATACCATCGATCTGTAGTGTCTTTCCATTTAGATAAAAAACTTTTCGAATTTCATTTAACAGATCCTTAGTTTCTAGACCTAATAATTCCTCATATCGTGTCAGGATATCTGTCAATAATTCATTCCTTGAAAGAGAAACATACGTTGATTTTGCTTGTAGATTCTTCTTTTCTGTTACATTGACACCGATGCCAACGATATCGGCAACTGCATCATTTCCTTCATATACGCTTTCCACTAAGATACCGCATACCTTTTTTCCATGTACCAACACATCATTGGGCCATTTGATTTCAGCAGGAATGGCATGCGCCTTTAATGCCTTTACAACTGCCAAAGGCGCAATGAATCCATGATTTGGACCATGAGGAAATAAGATAGAAAAGGTTAGGTCCTGATCACTTTGCCAAATACGTTCAAAGCGACCTCTGCCTTTTGTTTGATGTTGAGCTAAAATAACAGTGGAAAAGGGATATTCGCAATTATGTTGTTTTAGATGATCATTGGTACTAGCTAACTCTGGAAAAGAAACGATGAAAAACATGACTATGGTTCACTTACCGCAAACATCATTTCTGCAGTTACTGCGATTTCTCCATCAACACTGGCGACTGCTTTTATCCAAGCAATTCCCATACGCTCTCTGATTACCTCTGCTTCTAAACGTAGTACATCACCAGGAATGACTTGTCGTTTAAAACGTGCTTTATCAATACCTGCGAACAATCCGATCTTCCCTTTGTTTTCTTCTTTACTTAATAGCATCACAGCAACACTTTGTGCCAATGCTTCTAATTGTAATACTCCCGGCATGATATGTTTTTCAGGAAAATGTCCTAAAAACTGCATTTCATTTGCGGTGACACATTTAGTTGCAATCACCTTATTTCCTTCAATGGATTCGATACGATCCACGAGAAGAAAGGGATAACGATGAGGTATGATCTTTTGTATTTCATTACTATTGTATAACATAACTAATCCTCCCACTTTTTGACGATGATACTGGCATTGTGTCCACCAAAACCAAGTGAATTCGACATTGCTGTATGAAGTTCAGTGTTTTTCCCTTCATTGACTACAAGATTTAAGTCACAAGCCGGATCCGGTTGTTCATAATGAATGGTAGCCGGTACAAAGTCATTTTTTACTGCTAAAGTAGAGATAATAGCTTCTAAAGCACCACTTGCGCCTAACAAATGTCCGCTCATAGATTTTGTTGAAGAAACATAAGGATGCATGACGTCTTCTTTGAACGCAACCTTCATTGCTAAGGTTTCACTGGAATCATTTAATGGTGTGCTGGTACCATGAGCATTGATATAATCAATATCTTTTGGCTCTAGTCCTGCATCTTCCATTGCCATCCTCATTGCACGAGCTGCACTACTTCCATCAGCAAGTGGTGCTGTGATATGATTGGCATCACAGGTTGAACCATAGCCTACCACTTCACCATAAATCTTTGCCTTTCTGGCAAGCGCATGTTCTAATTCTTCTAACATCAGCACACCGCCGCCTTCGCCCATGACAAATCCTTTACGTTGTGCATCAAAGGGAATACTTGCTCGATTTTTATCTTCTCCCTCATGCAATGCCCTCATACTCGCAAAGCCTGCAATCGCCACCGGTGTAATTGCTGCTTCACTTCCTCCGACCGCTACGATATCCTCATAGCCATCACGAATTCTATGAAAGCCTTCACCGATTGCATTGGTAGCTGCCGCACAAGCGGTTACCACACTAGAAACATTTCCATGTGCTTCCATATCAATGGCAACACTTCCTGCAGCTAAATTGATCAAAGACATTGGTATAAAATAAGGTGAAATTCTACTTGGTCCTCTTTGTTCGATCGTTTGAGAAGCACCTTCGATCGTAGCGATACCACCGATTCCACTACCTAAAATAACACCGAAACGATCATGATCAAAACTAGCTTTATCTAAACCACTATCCAAAAAAGCTTGTTTTGCCGCAATTCTTGCGAACTGTGTAAAACGATCATTGAATTTCAAATCACGTTTTGCGAAATATTGTTCCATATCCAGATGTTTGACTTCACCTGCCAGCTTCGCACGAAACTCACTAGGATCAAAATGTGTGATACGATCAATTCCACATACATTATGTGTTACGCTATCCCAAACTTCTTCTACATTATTTCCGATAGGAGATACCACTCCCATGCCGGTTATTACGACTCTTCTCATTTACATCACCATCCCGCCATCAACATGAATTGTTTGGCCTGTTATATATGCACTTTCTTCACTACATAGAAATTTCACAACGTTTGCGACATCTTGTACATCTCCAAATCGTTTTAATGGAATTCCGGAAAGCATTTGATTTTTCACTGTATCATCCAATGCTTCTGTCATTGCTGTTGTGATAAACCCCGGAGCAACTGCATTGACACGAATACCTCGTCCTGCCAATTCTCTGGCAACACTTTTGGTTAAAGCAATCACACCACCTTTACTGGCAGCATAATTGGCTTGTCCTGCATTCCCCATGACACCGACAACACTTGCCATATTGACGATACAACCACTTCTTTGTTTCATCATCTGGCGTGTTGCATATCGAATGCAATGATAGGTACCTTTTAAATTTACATCGATCACTTCATCAAAGTCGGTTTCGCTCATACGAAGCAATAAATTATCTTTGGTAATTCCTGCATTATTGACGATCACATCAATGTGTCCATAATCCGCAATGATCTGATTCATCATTGCTTCCACTTCTTCCCCTTTCGCCACATTACAACGAATGGCTTTATGATTTCCTGCAGGATCTAATTGAGCTAATACACGCATCGCACTTTCTTCATTGTTGGCATAATTGATGATCACATCATGATCCTTAGATAAGGTTTTTGCGATACATTCACCGATTCCTCTGGAAGCTCCAGAGATAAAAGCTGTTTTTCTTTCCATACTCGTAAACTATCCTTTCAATGTTTCTACACATTCCTGTAAGCTTTTGATATCCTCGACATGCAATATTCTCACATCATGTCCTTTACAGCATTTCTTCACAAATCCACTGATGGTTTTTCCCGGTCCGACTTCAATAAAGGTATCCACACCATCTTTCAGCATATTCGCTATGGTTTGTTCGAAATAGACAGAGTGCGAAATTTGTTTGCTTAAGATATCGATCAACGGTTGATCTTCGATTTGCCCGCTGATATTATGATAGACACTCACTTCAGGCTGTTTTAAGTGATATTGTTGTAACACACTTCTTAGCAAAATCGCAGCATCTTGAAGTAAGCTAGAATGAAAGGCACCACTTACAGCAAGCTCTATGGCTCTTCTTGCGCCTTTTTCCAAGCATAGATCCTTTGCTTTATCCACTGCAGCTTTTTCTCCTGTGATGACGATTTGTCCCGGACAATTGTAATTGGCGATCTCACAAATACCAAGTTCTTTGACCTCTTCACAAGCTTCTTTGATCTTGGCTTCTTCCAACATCAAAATCGCATACATGCTACTGGTTCCTGCAGGTAGAGCATTGGCCATGATCTTACCACGTTCTCTTACGATGGCTGCACCATCTGCGATAGAAAATGCGTTGGCATAACACAATGCACTATATTCACCAAGGCTTAACCCAGCGCATACATCTGCGTTAACACCATATTCATTTAGCATTTTCGCAAGTGCCATACTGGTCACAAAGATTGCCGGTTGTGCATATTGTGTATCATCTAACATTTCCTTAGGACCGTTAAAACAAAGGCTTTTTAAATCAAAATCCAGATTTACACTATCAAATACGGCCTTTGCCAGAATATCCTGTTCATAGATTTCTTTCCCCATACCTGGTGTTTGTGCCCCTTGTCCTGCAAATAAAAATGCGGTTTTCATATTCTGATTCCTCCTATCGCTGAAACAATTCATCGATCAGCTCTTTGACACTTACGATCTTATTGATACGATAAGCATTGCTACCGGCAAACACAAGCCCATGTTCTACATCACCTTGTACTGCATGAATCAATGCCTCGCTGATACAATACGGTGTTTGCTCTGGATGGCATGGAAGCATGCATCCGATACAATGAGATGGTGCCACTCTTTGCTCTTGGGTATGAGACATGAATGGTGTTAAGATGGCACGACCTGGTAGTCCTGCCGGACTTTTTACCAATGCGATATCCTCTTTGCGTGCTTTCACGAACATTTCCTTATAACGTTCATCCGCATCACATTCCTTTGTCGCAATAAAACGAGTTCCCATTTGTACTCCATAAGCTCCAAGACTTTGATAATGCTGAATATCCAAAGCCGTATATACACCTCCTGCAACAAATACAGGAATTTTTATGTTTGCTTCCTTTTCATAAGGTTCAATGACTTCCAATACATCTTTTAATATTTCATCTAATGGTTGGTAGCTTTCTTTCAACAGCTCCTCTTTTTTAAATCCCAAATGTCCACCGGCTAAGGCACCTTCGATAACGATGAAATCAGGAAGACGATGACTATGACGTTGCCAGCTTCTTAAGATCAGTGATGCTGCTTTTCCACTACTGACAATGGGAGCTAGCATGATATCCTCATCCTTCACGATTTCTGGTAAATGTAAAGGAAGGCCTGCACCTGAAATAATGGCATCTGCACCAGCCTCTACACAAGCATTCACATAGGTTTCATAATCACGACTTGCGACCATGACATTCACAGCACATAACCCTGATCCATTAGATAATTGTTTTGCTTTATGAACTTCTTCTATGATGGCTTCCACATTGCATTCCTTGCTGTTTTGCCAAAAGTTTTCCTTTCGATATCCGGGATGAGCCGCAGAGATAACTCCCATGCCGCCTTCTTTCATCACTGCTCCAGCAAGATTGGAAAGCGAAATTCCTACTCCCATACCACCTTGTATCAATGGTATGCTTAAGTTATCCAAACGCTTATTTGACATAGCCTAACCCTTTCATCTTTTCCGTTAACGCATAAAATTCTTCTTTGCTTTCTTTCACTAGATCTTCAAGAATTGTTTGTACCGGTTTGATTTCATGTACCATACCGGCTACTTGACCCATCATTACACTACCATGTTTCATATCACCCTCAAGCACTGCTCTTCTTAATCCACCAAGCGTTAGTTTTTCCATTTCTTCTTTTGGTGCGTTTTCTGCTTCTAGTTTCAAGTATTGTAAAGACATTTGATTTTTAAGAATTCTTACCGGTGTACCTGTGCTTCTTCCTGTAACAACACTATCCATATCTTTCGCTTTTAAAACAGCTTTTTTATAATTTTCATGAATCGGACATTCTTCACTTGCCAAAAGGATGGTACCGATCTGAACCCCTACGGCGCCTAAAGACAATGCGGCATTCAATTGTTTTCCACTGGCAATTCCTCCAGCAGCAATGACCGGAATAGATACTGCCGCAACAACTTGTGGTACCAAAGACATGGTCGTAGTCTCTCCCACATGTCCTCCACTTTCTCCACCTTCTGCAATGATGCCATCAACGCCGGCTTTTTCTAAACGTCTTGCCAATGCGACACTGGCAACGACCGGAAAGATTTTGGTTCCACTTGCTTTTAAGGCTTCAATATAGGGACCGGGATTGCCTGCACCGGTTGTCACAAGCGCTACTTGTTCTTCACAAATAACTTGCATAATGGCTTCGGTATCCGGATTCATTAACATCACATTGACGCCAAAAGGCTTGTTTGTCAATGTTTTACATTCTCTAATGGCTTCTCTTGTCTGTTTTGCGTCCATGGCTCCTGTTGCGATGATACCTAACCCTCCGCTATTGGAAACACAGGCCGCAAATTGTGGTGTAGCGATATTTGCCATCGCTCCCTGAAAAATCGGGTATTTGATATTTAAGAGTTCATTGATCATCATAATACTTCTCCTTATAGTTCAATATAAGCTCCGGCCCAGCAAAATCCTGCACCAAAACCACTTAGAACAATTTTCATTCCTTCTTTTAATAATCCTTTTTCTTGCATTTCTCCAAGCGCAAGCGGAATACTTGCGGCACTGGTATTGCCTATCTCATCAATATTGATATAAACCTTATTCATATCAATATGCATTCTTCTACATACATTGGATATGATTCGTAAATTGGCCTGATGAGGCACGATATAATCGATATCCTCTATTGTGACATTGGCTTGTTTCAACACATCCTCAATTGCTTCTTCCATGGCATGAACAGCAAAGCGAAAGGTTTCACTACCGTTCATACGTACCAAAGACGGTGTATAGGATTGTTTCGTAAACACAGTTCTTGGTAGTGGAGCATCCGCATGTATGATTCCTTTGTCATCTCCTTTACTCGACGCAAAGTGAAGCATACGATTGCGACAATCTTCTTGTGTAACAAGTGCGGCACCTGCGCCATCCGCAAAGATGATACAAGTGTTACGATCTTGCCAATCTAATTGTTTTGATATCACCTCTGCACCAATGACCAAGGCTGTATGTGCCATATCACATGCAATCAAACTATGTGCGACTTCCAACGCATAAAGAAATCCACTGCATGCGACATTGATATCGAATGCCATGACTCGCTGATCATTCATGTTCAGCTTATGTTGTACCATACAAGCAGTAGATGGCGTTGTATAATCCGGTGTAAAGGTCGCAACAATAATCAAATCCACCTGTTTTGGATCCATACCACTCGTTTGTAATGCCATGGTTGCGGCACGAACTGCCAAATCACTGGTGTTTTCCTCTTCTGATATATATCGAGATTTAATCCCTGTTCTGGATGTGATCCATTCATCATTGGTATCTACTACCTGTGCAATATCCTCATTGGTTATTTTTCTTGTTGCTTTCGCATAACCAAAGCCTTTGATTCTACACGATTTCATATGCCAGACCCATCTTTCTGAATTTCTCGTAACGCTTTTCTAACATGACATCATAATTCATCGTACAAAGTTGTAAGATCTCTCGATATAATTCTTTATCTAATTGTTCACATACCGCATGAAAATCTTTATGTGCTCCGCCTCTTGGTTCTTTGATGATGGTATCGATGATTCCTTTTCGCTTTAAGTCAGCGGCAGTAAGTTCCATTACCTCGGCAGCTTCCTCTGCACGTTTTTCATCTTTCCATAAAATACTGGCAAAGCCTTCAGGGGATAAAACGGAATATATCGCATTTTCCAACATCAATATTTTATCTGCGACACTGAATGCCAAAGCGCCACCACTTCCACCCTCACTTAATACGATCGCTACCACCGGTGTTTTTAAGCCGGAAAATACTTCTAAGCATTCTGCGATCGCCTGTGCTTGTCCTCGCTCTTCTGCACCTTTACCTGGATATGCCCCTGAGGTATCTACCATGGTAATGATCGGACGATGAAATTTTTCTGCTTGATGTGCCAAACGTAGTGCTTTTCGATACCCTTCAGGATGTAACATACCGAAGTTCTTCTTCATATTTTCTTCCAATGTCTTCCCTTTACTTTGCGTGATCAAAGTCACCGGGATCCCATGAAAGCTCGCAATTCCACCTACACAAGCACCATCATCTCCAAAACATCGATCTCCATGAAACTCAATAAAATCATCAAACAAAGCTTGTACATAATCACTTGCTTTGGGACGTTTTGGATGACGTGCTAAATAAACGATATCCCATGCATTTAAAGTGGAATATGCTTGCTCTTCGATCATTGCGATTTCTTTCTCTATCGCTTCCTTTTCAAGCAAATCTTGTTCACCTAAAGAAGCAAAACGAGCCTCAAGTACCGCAATTCTAGCTTCATTTTCCTTTACCTGCATAAGCGCTCCTTTCATGCATCTTCAAAATCTTGTACAAGGTTTCTTTCGCATCCTTGCGTTCTACGATCTTGTCGATGAATCCTTTTT
Source organism: Hoskinsella mucinilytica (assembly GCF_045223415.1). Taxonomy (NCBI): domain Bacteria; kingdom Bacillati; phylum Bacillota; class Erysipelotrichia; order Erysipelotrichales; family Erysipelotrichaceae; genus Hoskinsella; species Hoskinsella mucinilytica. The sequence continues at coordinate 28,400 of NZ_JBEQZJ010000035.1, forward strand.
CCAATACAAATTCTGCCTTCTGAAAGTCATCGGGCAGCTCTTCCTTCACCGTAGAGGCAATCACTCGTTTACCGGCAAACCCGATCAAACAGTTTGGTTCGGATAAAATGATATCTCCTAACATCGCAAAAGAGGCTGATACGCCACCGGTCGTTGGATGCGTCAGATACGAAATATATAATAAGCCTGCATCACTATGTTTTTTTAATGCTGCACTGGTTTTTGCCATTTGAACTAAGGAAGAGATACCTTCTTGCATTCTTGCACCTCCACTAGTCGTAAATAAGATCAATGGTGATTTATGCATGGTCGCATATTCAATGGCACGAGTTATTTTCTCTCCGACAATACTTCCCATACTTCCCATAAAGAAATTAGAATCCATGATGCCAAGGACCACTTTTTGACCGAATATACTACCTGTACCGGTCACGACCGCTTCCTTTAAACCTGTTTTCTTCTGTAAACGTTCTAATTTATCTTCATAACCCGGAAAATCAGGAATTTCTTTCAATTGCATCCCTTTATCCAACTCTTGAAAACTACCTTCATCTACAATTTGACGAATACGCTCATGAGCTGTAATTTTGATGGGATATCCACAATGCGGACATACATAATATGCATGCATCAGATCCTCAAACAAATTGGTCTGTTTACAATTAGGACAACTGTGAAATAGATTCTCAGGGATATCTATAGGATCTCTATGCACACTGTTCTTTCTACTTTTGAAAAGATTCAAACGATCTTTTCTTGTTTTAAATAATTGTTCCATCCTCACTCAGCTCCTTAATGAATACATCCATGAATCCTGTATCATATTTTCCAGACACAAATACTGGGTGGTGTAATAATAAATATTGGAATTCAATATTTGTCTCTACACCTTCAATCAATAGTTCTTCTAACGCAACTCGCATTCGTTTGATACATTCCAGACGATTATCTCCAAAGGTAATGAGCTTCAAGATCATGGAATCATAAAATGGCGGAATCTCGTAACCACAATAAACCGCAGTATCGATTCTCACATTACGACCACCTGGAAAATTGATAAAACGTATGACTCCGGGACTTGGCGCAAAGTTCATCTTGATATTTTCTGCATTGATACGACATTCCATCGCATGTCCTTTACATACGATATCCTCTTGACGATATGATAATTTCAACCCTTCCGCAATTTTGATTTGTTGTTTGATCAAATCGATGCCTGTGACCATTTCACTAATGGTATGTTCTACCTGAATTCGTGTATTCATTTCCATGAAATAGTAATGATTCGATGCATCTAATAGAAATTCGATGGTTCCAACGCTATCATAACCGACTACCTGACAAGCACGAACTGCATCCGCTAACATATGTTGTCTGGTTTCTTCATTTAAAGTATGGCAAGGGGCTTCTTCTAATAACTTCTGATTTCTTCGTTGTGCGGAACAATCTCGTTCATACAAATGACATACGTTTCCGAATTTATCCGCCATGAGCTGTACCTCTACATGCTTTGGTTCTAAAATATATTTTTCCATATAGACACCATCATCACCGAAACAAACGTTTGCTTCACTTCTTGCAGTTTCATAAGCAGCAACGATTTCATCTTTATGATGAGCAATCCTCATACCACGGCCTCCACCGCCATTTGCGGCTTTGATCAAAACAGGATATCCGATACTTTCTGCCATCTGTTGCGCTTCTTCCGCCGTTTCGATCAGATCCTTGCTTCCTTGAATGACCGGGATACCTGCTTCCATCATTTTTTGACGGGCGTGGTTTTTATCACCCATCGCTTCTATTACATCTGGGTTTGGTCCCACAAAGATCATGCCACATTGCATGACTAGGCGAGCAAATTTTGCATTTTCACTCAAAAACCCAAATCCCGGATGCACAGCATCACATCCTGTCATACAAGCCGCACTTAATATATTCTTCATATTTAAATAACTATCAGCGCTTTTAGGACCTCCGATACATACTGCATAATCTGCCAATTGTACATGGAGAGCTTCTTTATCCGCAGAAGAATACACGGCAACCGTTTCTATTCCCATTTCTTTACAAGTACGAATGATCCTAACTGCGATTTCTCCACGATTGGCAATTAACAAGCGTTTCATTCTTGTGCTCCTGCAATACGCATTAGCTCCTGATCAAATTCCACCATGGAATCATCAGTTACCAAAATCTCCGCAATCACACCATCCATTGGTGCATGGATTTCATTCATGACCTTCATAGCTTCTATAATGCAAAGTACATCACCCTTTTTCACATGTTGACCGATTTCTACAAACGGAGTACTGCCTTTTGCACGTGACTGATAAAAAGTACCGACAATTGGCGCCTTAACCCAATAGCCATCTTTCTTGATTGGCTCTTCTACCTTAGTTTCTGTAAGGGTCGGCTGTTTGTTTACGATACTTTGTACCATAGGCATTTCTTGTATTGGTTTCTCCATTTTTAATTTCACATCATCAGCTTCGATCTCCATACGAGATAAGTTTGATTTTTCAAATACGGCGATGATTTCCTGTATTTCTTTTGTATTCATTTCGCATACCTCCACGATTTTAAAAAAGCCAAGATATCTTGGCTCTTACTGTTTGCTCTCTAATAATTTCACGATATCTGCGACAGTAACTAATTTAGCTAATTCATCATCTTCGATGCGTACATCAAATTCTGTTTCAAGCTCTAATGATAATTCTACTGCTGCCAAGGAATCAATTCCAAGATCATCTTTTAAATTAGCCTCCATCGTAATTACATCTTCATCTACATTGATAGCTTCCACTAATACTGCTTTTACTTTTTCAAACATAATTGTTCCTCCTGTACTTTGCTAGTAACGAATACTAGATTAACACTTCTTGTCTTCAATGTCAATACTTTTAGTTTCAATTACTAGATTACTTTGTAAAAAAAACCTTGATTTTATCTAAGTTGTTGTCTTTAACTACCGAAATACTAATTTCAAAAACATTACTTTGAAATTCAAAACGATTATAATACTTTGATATTCAAATGTAAATACTTTGATAACCAAAATTTATAAAAAATTCATTTTTTTCTTCTTCTGTTTACGAATCAAAGACAATGATAACGGTTTCTAGCCAATTCATTATAAGAGGAATGATATAAAAACATAAAACTACTCATTTCACATCAAAATATAATTTGACAATCAAAGTAGTTAGAGGTATACTCTTACCATTCTTGATTGGAGGAAAACAAAATGAAACAAACGAAAGATTTGACATTATGTGCCTTGTTTACGGTACTATTTATCATAGGAAGCAAGATCGTTATACCTGCTGGTGTAATTCCATTAACATTACAAACAATGATGGTCATACTTGCCGGCATGTTATTACAGCCCAAACAAATCATGATTTCTTATGGTTTATTCTTTCTCATGGGACTGATTGGCTTCCCTGTTTTCGCTAATGGTGGTGGCATCGCCTACGTATTACAACCATCCTTCGGCTTTCTCTTAAGCTTTCCCATTGCCGCAAGTTTTTTATCTTATACACGTAAAAAGCTTCATGTACAACACTTTCTACCTGCATTCCTATTATGTTTACTGGTCTTATTGCTCATCTATACGATTGGTTGTATCTATATGTATGGGATCTTAAATTTTTATATGGGCGCTACCAAAAATATGAGTGCGATCATAGCAATGGGTGCTATACCATTCATTCTAAGTGATACTTGCAGCATTGCTCTTGGTTGTTTCTGTGCCTTGCGCTTATCACAAGTTCCCTTTATTCATCAAAGCTTAGCTACACCTCATAACTAAACGCTTGAAGCATATCTGATCTACGTGATACTGATATGCTTTTTTTGTCCCAAAGTATTAGCAAATGTTATAGCTTTATTAAGATTGCTTATAAAGTTAAAATGCAATTTCTTTTTATTTTGCAAGGGTTTACAATAAGATTGGTTGTAAATAGCATAAATTCCAAGATGGAAAAATACACTTCATTATTGGAAAGGTCGTAAAGGAGGACAAAGGAATGTCATATGAGGTATCTTATGAAGAAGCAAATGAACTATTTGATGCGCTTCGAAGGAATTACAAAATTTATGCACCAAAACGTCTACACAATGTAGGCAGATATTGCGATACGGATAGCATACGGTATCAGGAAATCAGAAGTGTGGAAGAAATTGAATGGAAAAGTCGTAGTGATTATTCACCAAAAGAAGTTTTTTATCCCATCAATCAAACGTTGTTTCATTATACGGAATACGGCTATATGGAAAGCCAAATCTTTGATTCAGACCTTCTGATCTTTGCGAGAAGCTGTGATATTCATGGTATTCAACGATTGGATAAGATTTTTTTAGAAAACGGCACGACTCCTGATCCATATTATAAAAGGATGCGTGATAAAGTGCATTTCATCCTTATGGAATGTGGTGAAGGATGGGAATCTTGTGCTTGCTGTTCCATGCATACAAACAAAACAGATGAGTATGATATGGCAATCAGATTTTTACCGGAAGAAAACAAACTATATGTGGAGGTAAAAAACGATAAGTTTCAAACCTATTTCCTACAAAAACCAACCATAGAATATAATGTAAAATTCATCGAAAAAAACAGAACCGAAATTCGTATTCCTGATATCAACGAAGATATGTTAGATGATATCCGTCAATTGGATATGTGGAAAGAGTATAACAGTCGCTGTATCGGTTGTGGTGCATGTAACAGTGCATGTATTACCTGCTCTTGTTTCAATACCATTGATACCCCTTATACAGAAAACGGAAAAAGCGGAGAACGTCGACGTACCTGGACAGGTTGTATGAATGATGACTTTACTACCGTCAATGGCGGACATGCATTTAGAGATGCTTACGCTGATCGCATGCGCTTTAAGACGATGCATAAGATCTATGATTATAAAAAACGATTCCATACCGAAGATCAGATGTGTGTTGGATGTGGACGATGTGATGATATCTGTCCGAATTATATATCTTTTTCTCACATCGTAAATCGATTATATGATGAAGTAGAAAAGCTGAAGGAGGAAAAACAACATGAATAATCCATGGTTACCTGAAAAGCACGAAATTTTGGAAGTTATAAAGGAAACCGATATGGAATCCACCTTTGTGCTTGCCTATGATCATCCATCCATTCAACATGGACAATTCTTTCAGCTTTCCATCCCTAAGATCGGTGAAGCCCCGATTTCTGTATCAAGCTTTGATGATCACAGTATCTCATTCACCATCCGTCGAGTCGGAAAGCTTACCAATGAAATTTTTGATTTAACAAAAGGCGACGTCCTGTTTCTTCGAGGACCTTATGGAAAAGGATTTCCTTTAGATCAATTTCACAACAAACATATCATTATCATTGCAGGAGGTACCGGTGTATCCCCTGTTCGTAGTACCCTTCATCATTATCTTCAACATCCTGAAGAATGCATCGATGTTTATGCGATTGCAGGATTTCGTGATGAACATCATATCTTGTTCACAAAGGACTTACAAGCATTTGAACAAGCTCCTCATTTCCACACGACTTGGACCTTGGATCAAGGTGTAAAAGAAGGATTCAAACAAGGTTTTGCGATGAATTTTGTGAAAGATATTCCGATCAAAGAATGGCAAGACGATGCATATGCAGTGATCATTGTCGGACCTCCGATCATGATGAACACAACCGCAAAGGAATGTATCAAGCAAGGCATCAAAGAAGAACATATTTACGTATCCTTTGAACGTAAGATGTCTTGTGCTTTAGGTAAATGACATTGTAAGATCAATGAAACTTATGTATGTTTAGAAGGGCCGGTCTTCCCTTATATCAAAGCAAAGACACTGATGGATTAGGAGGAAGAACTTATGTCACAAGATATGAATATCGGTGCACTTCGTACCAATTGTTTTCGTCAATCCAAGGTCAAAGGAGAATACATGTTACAAATGCGTGTTCCCGGTGGTCTGATCGATGCAAAATATTTAAGCTTTGTGCAACATCTGGCTCAAGAGTATGGCAATGGAACCTTCCATTTCGCCAGTCGTCAATGCTTTGCGATTCCGGGCATCAAATATGAGCGTATCGATGAAGTAAATAAAGAATTGAAACTTTATCTTGAGGAAGTAGAAGTTGACGATTGTGATGTTGTCATGAATACAGATGCAGGTTATCCGACGATTGGTGCTCGTAATGTCATGGCATGTATTGGTGGTGTACATTGTATTAAGGCGAATATCAATACCCAAGATATGGCGAAAAAGATCGAAAAAGAGGTATTTCCAAGTCATTACCATATCAAGGTCAGTGTTGCAGGATGCCCAAATGATTGTGCAAAAGGACATTTCAATGATTTCGGCATCATCGGTCTGACAAAACCTGTCTATCATCCCGATTTATGTATCGGTTGCGGTAGTTGTGTCAAAGCATGTGAACATCATGCTACCAGAGTATTAAGTCTTGTCAATGGAAGAGTAGAAAAAGATACTTGTTGTTGTGTTGGTTGTGGAGAATGTACTTTAGTTTGTCCAACAGGCGCAATGCAACGAAGTCCAAAACCCTATTATCGTATCTTGATCGGTGGTCGTACAGGAAAACAATATCCTCGTATGGGAAAGACCTTTGCGGATTTTCTAAGCGAAGAGGTCGTACTTGCCATCATTCGGAATTGGCAAAGCTTCTCCAAAGAAGTATTAAAAGGGGAACCTCGTTATTTGCATGGTGGTCACTTGATCGATATGGCCGGATACGAGAAATTTAAAGAAATGATGTTAGATGGAGTTACCTTGAATCCGGAAGCAAAGATTGCTGAAAATCTGTATTTTGCGGAAACCGAATATCGAGGAAGGATTCATGTAAAACCTGTAAAATAGAAATCAGGCTGCTGATTTAGCGGCCTTTTTTCATGTTTTTTTATTTTAAGATATGATATGATGATAAAGAAAATCAATAAGAATACAACTTTCGTATATACTACAACATAGATAGGAGGTCATCTATGAAACAAGTCGCAGCCGTTTTCGCAAACACAGAATGCATATCTGAAGAACAAGAGGAATTTTTAGAACTTATCAAAGCTTGTGATATGGAACTTATTGAAAGCTTTACCCAAACGTTAAAAGAAATCAGTTTTCGTACTTATATAGGAAAAGGGAAATGTGAAGAAATACAAGCATTTCTTTCTTCTCACGATACCATAGAATGTGTCATCTTTGATCATGACTTAACCCCCTTACAAATAAGAAACCTAGAGGAACAATTCATGATACCTGTTATGGATCGTACAGAATTGATTCTTGCAATATTTGAACAACGTGCTACTACACGAGTTGCACGACTACAAGTGGAACAAGCTTCCCTATCCAAGTTGTTACCCAGATTGATCGGCGCCAATACACAACTTGGTAGACAAAGTGGCAGTGGCAAAAATAAAGGTGCCGGTGAAAAACAATTAGAGCTTGATCGAAGAAGGATCAAAGCCAGGATATCGGAAGTCAATCGTGAATTAAAAAAAGTAGAAAATGAAAGAATGACACAACGAAAAGCCAGACAGAAATCTGATCTTCCCTTGGTATCTTTGGTCGGTTATACCAATGCCGGAAAATCAACGATGATGAATGCCATGTTATCTTTATGCGCTAGTAAAGATGATAAAAAAGTATTGGAAAAGGATATGTTATTTGCGACCCTTGATACCTCTATTCGTCAAATAAAAACACCAAATCAAGACGAATTTTTATTAAGTGATACGGTTGGTTTTGTGAATGAACTTCCGCATTCCTTGATCAAAGCGTTTCACTCTACCTTAGAAGAAGTAAAATACGCTTCTTTACTTCTACAAATCGTAGATGCCAGCTCTCCCCAATTTTATAAACAAATGCAAATCACACAAAAGACATTAAAAGAAATTGACGCATCTCATATTCCGATGATCACTGTTTATAATAAGTGTGATCTTACATCTTTTACCTATCCCTCACATCAAGAACATGAAATCTATATGAGTGCAAAAGAAGGGATCGGTTTCGAAGAGCTCTTTGACCTGATTCATGCTCATCTATATCCTAATGAATTAGAAGTAGAATTACTTTTACCATATCATGCATCGATCCATCTAAACGAATTGTTGAGAAAAGGAAGAATATTACAGCGTGATGATCAAGAAGATGGAATGCATATCAAAATCAAACTGACTCAAGAGCTTTTAAAAAAATATGAATCTTATATTTTAACTTAAGAGAATGTAACATCATTCTCTTTTATTTATTCCTTCCAAACGATTTCACATCTTTTTCCACTATGTGCAATTCCGATAGCTATTGCACGCTTTCCTTTCGCATAATGATGTTCTTCTATTTGTTGTATGGCTCTAAAAGCCAACTTCTTCAAATCTTGATTCCCTTTGATCTGTTTGCGATGTTTTAATTCTATGACAATATCCTTTTGTCCTTTTTTAGATTTCAAATAAATATCAGCTCTTCCATACCCTGTTTCCTTATTACTTAGTAATTCATACTCTTTGCTCATAAAGCTGCACACACATAACATTAAGATACGATAGCTATTTTCATCTTTCAAATCATGATAGCTCATCATATCTCTTAGTACTGTTTCATATTTCTCTTGAAATAGTTCCTTATTTCCTTCAAGTAATGCATTGGATACTTCTCTCATGATGCTATCATCTACACCAAAACAATCATGTAAGATACTAACTAGCTCTTCTTTTACTTCCTTATTGACAATACGTATCTTATAATAATGATTTCCTTTTACCTCATCAATGGTAAGATATCCTGCATGGATCAATTGTGCCCATATTTGTGAGGTTTTCTTATTCTGATAGTAACATTCCACTAAATTACAAACGATATCAATAGATCGATCCTCTAGTAATGTTCGCATTTGATCAAAAAAGCTTTGGGGTGCATCTTCCAACCATTGTTTCAACATTTGATGACTTCCTGTATTCACCCAATAAGAAGCAAGCCTTCCCTTTTTCGCATAATTCAAGATCGACCAAGGATTATATAGCTCATAACTACCGATATGATAACCATCATACATTGCCTTTACTTCTTCATTTAGATCCTTACCATAATACTGAAGAAGCTTTCTTGTCTCCGCTTCTGTAAAGCCAAAACAATTCGCATATTGTTCATCTTGAAGACTGCATACTTCCAAATTATTTAAACCGGAAAAAATATTTTCCTTGGCAATCCTTTGACAACCCGTTAACACTGCTCGATATAAATAAGGATTTCCTTTTAATGTACAGGAAAGCATATCACTTAAAAAATCTTTTACCTTATCATAATATCCACCAGTATAAGCTGACATAAAAGGCGTATCATATTCATCAATCAATAAGATCACAGGTTTTTGATAAATGTGGTAGTACATCTTACAAAGCAATAAGAGTGCCTCACTTCCAATATCTAAATCAATTGTTTCTCTTCTCTTTTGTTTGATGATGTTACGAAGCTCTATGAACTCCATTTTGGATTCATCATCCAATTGATTGAGTTGTTTGGTAAATTGTTCAAACACATTCCACAATGTCCAATAAATCTTCTGACACATATGACGCTTTTCTCCCTTACAATCTTTAAAGGATATAAAAATCACAGGATAGCTATTTCGATATTTCATATAATCCGTATAAGATATAAAGGTACCTTCAAATAAGGTGCTATTATCCTTTGTTATATCAAAAAATTCTGCCATCATAGATAAGTTCAACGTTTTCCCAAATCTTCTAGGTCTGGTAATCAAAGTAACCAGATCTCCCGAATCAAGAAAGCTTTTGATCATTTCTGTTTTATCTACATAATAATAACCGGATGTTAATTCTGTATAACGATCGATGCCTATTGGTATTTTTTTAGGTATATGATACGCTTTACTTGGTTCTTCTACCTTATCAAATGAATCAACATCAAAGGCAATCTTTATGTGCTTTCTATCATGCCTTACATGAATTTGAATATCATATCGTGTAATCTGATATTGCTTTAACAATTTATATAATTGCTTCATCGATTCTTCCACATCGATTGCTTTGATACCATAATGCTGACCTTCATAAGTATGCTGAATGAAATGTTCCTCTAATTTCCGCAAATTCACATCTTCCATATCCATTCCTCCTTTCATAATCAACTATCCAAAGTAATTCTATCATATAGCTCATTTTTGTCCATCCTATTAAAATGTATATTTTAAAGAAAAAAAGGATAGCCTTAGCTACCCTATCAACGCTGATCTACTTACCACGATTTCTTAATTCTTGATAAATTCTAGAAGATATCGAAATGATATCACTAGCCAGTATACTATTATAATCCTTTTCTTTGATCAATTCATCTGCGCATCGAGCATGTACATACACTGCACAACAAGCACTTTGCAAAGGATCTTTGCTTTGCCCATACAATCCCGTTAACATACCACATAACACATCTCCACTTCCCCCTTTTGCGAGAGCATTGTTACCGGCTAAATTCATAAAACGCTTTTGTCCTCTCTCAATTATGGTATGTTCATCCTTATATATCAATGTGATATTAGGATATCGTTTTAAGAATTCTTTGATGATCGTACTTGCATTTTTTATGATTTCCGCTACTGATTTTCCACAAAGGTAACTCATCTCTTTTGGATGTGGTGTAAGGATAAGTGGTGCTGCTCGATTCAACCATTCAGGATGCTTTCCGACTGCATAAATTGCATCTCCATCTAAAATACAAGGAAGAGAACTGGATAATATCAATTGAACCAACTTTTGTGTCCCTTCATTTCTTCCCATACCATTGCCTATGGTCACAAAGTCATATTGATTTAATTTCTCACTTAAAGCTTCTGCGGCTTGAATAGAAAACACACCATCCTGATCCGGTAGTGGAAGTAACATACATTCTTCCATCTTACTTGCTAAAATACCATGAATACAAGAAGGTACAGCAATGGTCAAGGTACCAATACCACTAGTTAAAGCAGCTTTGGCACACATGGTAACTGCCCCATGCATTTGTGCACTACCACCTATGATCAATGCCTTGCCATAACTTGATTTATTGCTATGAGAGTGACGCTTAGGCAAATAAGAAGCTATGAGTTCATCATCAAGTACGACGCAACCCGATGTGTGGTCTAAGATTTCTTGTGGCATGCCAATGCTTTCAACAACGACATCTCCACAATAAGCACTGCCTGGATATAAAACATTGCCCGGCTTATAGCATTCAAAGCTTACTGTTTTAGAAGCTTGTATGGCACAACCCATGATATCACCGCTATCCCCATGAATACCGCTTGCAATATCAATACTGATCACATATTTTTTCATAACATTCAAAGAAGCAATTAATTTATCATAGAAACCTTCGATCTTTCTTGATAATCCAGTACCGAATAAAGCATCTATCACAATATCAGCTTCTTTTATCATAGGATTGATTTCATCTAAATCTTCACTTTGATAAATCGGTATTTGATAACTACCAGCAATTGCCGCAAAAATCTTTTCATCATGACTCATTTTCTCAAATGGTACATTACAAAGTATCCGGATATGATGATATCCGTCTTGTTTTAATAAACGAGCTAAGGCAAAACCATCCCCTCCGTTATTACCCGGTCCACAAAGAATAAAAATCGATTGATCTTTCTCTATGCTTTCTTCTACATGCTTTTTTACAGCCATTGCCGCATGCTCCATTAACACAACACCCGGTATATGATATTCCTTCATGGCTGTTTCGTCCATTTTACGCATATCACTTGTATTGATAATTTTCATAGTAACCTTTCCTTTCTATGATAATCTCTACTTTTATTATATACGCCATAGTTTCAAATACAAGGGAAAATGGTGAAGAAGAAGCTAGGTAATCTTACTTGTGAAATTTTTCTCATTTTTCATATCTAAACTATTGTGGTCAAGAACCACATGCGTTATAATAATAGACGACTTAACTGGGAGTAGGATTCCTTGGGAGGTAAATATGAAAAAAACTGTTGTATTAGGGGTCACTGGCGGTATTGCTGCTTTCAAAAGCGCACAGCTTTGTAGCAATCTGATCAAAAAAGGATATGATGTGGAAGTCATTATGACAAAGAACGCCACAGAATTCATTTCTCCTTTGACCTTTGAATCACTCACAAAACACAATGTCATGGTTTCCACTTTTGAAAAAGTTGCGGACCGTAGCGTAAAGCATATATCCATAGCGAAACGAGCAGATATCTTTGTAATTGTTCCCGCAAGTGCAAATGTAATCGCAAAAATTGTTCATGGAATTGCGGATGATATGCTTACAACCACCTTTCTAGCAGCAAATTGTAGAAAAGTGATCGCTCCTGCAATGAATACACAAATGTTTGAAAATCCTGTTACACAAAGAAATATAAAAGAATGTATCCATTTGGGATATGATATCATTTCTCCTGAAGTAGGATACCTAGCCTGTGGCGATTCCGGTAAAGGAAAGCTTGCGGATATTTCTTATATCGAAGAAAGAATTGAAAACATCCTTCAAGAAGAGGATCTATTCAAAGGGAAAAAGATTTTGATTACTGCCGGACCAACACAAGAGGCTTTGGATCCGGTTCGCTATATCACCAACCATTCTTCCGGGAAAATGGGATATGAAATCGCAAGAGCCGCAAGAAACATGGGTGCAGAGGTTACTTTGATCAGTGGTCCTGTTTCTATCACTGCTCCATCAGATGTTCATGTGGTTCCGATTGTCAGTGCAAATGATATGTTTACTGCAGTCAAAGAACACTATAAGGATATGGATATCGTGATCAAAGCAGCTGCCGTAGGTGATTATCGCCCTCAAATTATCGCAGAAAATAAAATCAAGAAGCAAGGAGATACCTTAGAAATCAAATTTGTTAAAAATCCTGATATCCTTGCTTATCTTGGTGAACATAAAAAAGAAGATCAGGTTATTTGTGGTTTTGCGATGGAAACTCAAAATTTAATTGAAAATGCCAAAGAAAAGCTAACCAAAAAGAATTGTGATATGATCATCGCAAATAATTTAAAGGTTGAGGGCGCAGGTTTTCAAACAGACACCAATGTCGCTACCATCATTCAAAAAGATTCCATTGAAACACTTGAAAAAATGAGTAAATATGAGTTAGGTAAAACAATTCTACATCACCTTTATGACATCATGAAGGAAAAGAAAGGGGCCTCAGCATGCTAGTTGTTATTGATATCGGAAATACAAATATCACGATGGGTATTTATAAGGATAATAAGCTGCTTGGGAATTATCGCCTAACGACGAAAATGAAACGTACAAGCGATGAATATGGATTCATGCTTATGAATTTTTTACAAGCAAGTAAAATCGAAAGTAGTGATATCAAAGATGTTATCGTATCCAGTGTAGTTCCTAAGATCATGCATTCCTTTTTAAACAGCATTCGTAAATATATGCATTGTGAACCTATCGTTGTAGGACCTGGCATTAAAACAGGAATTAGTGTAAAAGCCGAAAATCCTAAAGCTGTAGGTGCAGATCGTATCGTTGATGCAGCCGGAGCTTTCTATGAATATGGAGGACCTTGTCTTGTTGTAGATTTTGGTACCGCTACCACCTTTGATTATGTCGATGAACATGGAAACTTTGAATATGGCGCAATCACCTTCGGTATCGAAACCGGTGCTCAAGCAATGTGGACACAGGCAGCAAAACTTCCAGAAATAGAAATCAAAAAGCCAAAAACTGTACTTTGTAAAAATACAACGACCAGTATGCAAGCCGGTGTTGTTTATGGTTACATTGGCCAAAGTGAATACATCATCAAACAATTTAAAAAAGAACTTGGTGTAAATATGAAGGTCATTGCGACGGGGGGTCTTGGTAAGATCATTTATAAAAATACAGATGAAATTGATATTTATGATCGAGATTTAACATTCAAAGGATTGAAATGTATTTATGAAAAATATAAAGGAAAATAACTTCAGACAGTACAAAATGCTTGTACTGTTTTTTACTTTACTATGTGATTTTCGCTATTTTATTTCCTAAATACATTCTCTCGATGATATTTCAGATATTTTATTACCATATCTTCACGCAGATTTAGAAACAGCTTATCTGCATCATCAAACTTCATTTTTTCTATTTTATCTAGTATTCTCACAGCAAATCACCTCATATTTTTCATTATCATATACCAGTACCTCTATCATACATAAAAGTCTTATTTATTCATTTTAATGATACCATTTATATATAAAATTCTATCTAATCATAGCAATTGCTTCTTTCTGTCAGATATATGCCATCATTCAATATTATTTACCAAATACATTGATTTGAGCATAAAAACAGAAAAAGCGTAATTATTATTGTTATTATCTTTGTGTTTAACAAGGCTTTAAAGTAAATAAAAACGGATTTTCTGTAGATAATCTTATTTGAAAATGAAAAAGAGAAGAATTTCCACTT
>NZ_JBEQZJ010000036.1:0-39523 GCF_045223415.1 Hoskinsella mucinilytica
TCACCTAGGAATTCTCTTTTTTTCACTTATTTTAATACAGCACCCTCGTCTGCACTGGCAACCATTCTAGAATAACGGTATAACCATCCTTCTTTGATCTTTGGTTCCGGTTTGACCCATGCTTCCATACGTGCATCAAATTCAGCCTCATCAATCAAAACATTGATCTTTCCTTCATTGATATCAATGGCAATTTGATCGCCTTCTTTCAGAATGGCAATCGGACCATGACTTGCGGCTTCCGGAGATACATGTCCGATTGCAGCACCTCTAGTTGCACCAGAGAAACGTCCATCGGTAATCAATGCGACATCCTTATCTAGCTTCATACCAGCAAGTGCACTGGTTGGATTTAACATTTCTCTCATACCAGGTCCGCCTTTAGGCCCTTCATAACGAATGACAACGACATCACCTTTCACGATCTTGCCCGCATAAATTGCCTCAATGGCATCTTCTTCACTGTCAAATACACGAGCAGGTCCTGTATGCACCATCATCTTCGGATCGACTGCACTACGTTTAACAACACAACCCTTTGGTGCGATATTTCCATAAAGGATCGCAATTCCACCGGTAGCACTATTAGGATGTTCAATATCTTTGATGATATTGTTATCTAAATTCACGGCATTGGCAATGTTTTCTTTTACCGTCTTTCCGGTAACTGTCATTAAATCAACATCAATCAGATGCTTCTTTGATAACTCCATCATGACCGCCTGAACTCCACCAGCATGATAAAGATCTACGATATGATCCGGTCCTGCTGGCGCAAGTTTACATAAATTCGGTGTACATTTTGAAACCTCATTGATCAGATCCAGATCTAATTCAACATGAGCTTCTTTTGCAATCGCCAATAAATGTAATACCGTATTAGAAGAACATCCAAGAGCCATATCACAAGCCAATCCATTAC
This sequence comes from Hoskinsella mucinilytica, assembly GCF_045223415.1. NCBI lineage: Bacteria > Bacillati > Bacillota > Erysipelotrichia > Erysipelotrichales > Erysipelotrichaceae > Hoskinsella > Hoskinsella mucinilytica. Next base: position 923 of record NZ_JBEQZJ010000036.1, read on the forward strand.
GAAGTGATTTCGCATTGACGATATCTCTTGGTTTGATATCTTTGTTTACCATTTCCATGACTGCCATACCGGCCTTCTTCGCCAATTGTGTACGTGCTGAGTATACTGCCGGAATCGTACCATTTCCAGGCAAAGCGATTCCCAGTACCTCACATAAACAGTTCATAGAATTTGCGGTAAACATACCAGAACAAGAACCACATCCAGGGCATGCATTTTGCTCGATATGAGTTAATTCTTCCTCATCGATCATTCCTGCTTTTTTTGCACCTACTGCTTCAAACATTGTTGATAAACTCATTGCTTTACCACGATCATTTCCTGGAAGCATAGCGCCTCCGCTCATTACGACCGCAGGTACATTGACACGCAATGCACCCATTAACATACCGGGAACGATCTTATCACAGTTAGGAACGAGCACCAATCCATCAAATCCATGTGCACGTGCCATTGTTTCTACACTATCTGCGATCAATTCACGACTTGCCAAGGAATACTTCATTCCGATATGACCCATCGCAATACCATCACAAACGCCAATGCTTGGTACCATGATCGGTGTACCACCGGCCATACGGATTCCTGCTTTTACTGCTTCTGTGATCTTATCCAGATGCAAATGCCCGGGAACGATTTCAGAATAAGCACTAACTACACCAATGATTGGGCGTTCTAGTTCTTCTTTCGTTAATCCAAGGGCGTAGAACAAGGAGCGCTGCGGTGCGCAAGCGTCTCCCTTGATTACTGAATCACTTGGTCTACCCATAGTTTCACTTCCTTATTTTTTCAGCCAGCTCATCATTTTACGTAACTGAGCCCCAACTTTTTCACTCTGGTGTTCAGCATGAACTCTACGCATTGCCAAGAAGTGTGCACGACCTGCTGATTTATTTTCGGTAATCCAATTACCTGCAAAAGTACCATCCTGAATTTCAGTTAATACTTTCTTCATTTCTTTTCTAGTTTCTTCTGTAATCAAACGTTTTCCTGTTACATAATCACCATATTCTGCTGTATCGGAAATAGAATAACGCATCATTGCAAATCCGCCACTATTGATCAAATCAACGATCAGCTTCATTTCATGGATACATTCAAAATAAGCCATTTCAGGAGCATAACCTGCTTCAACCAAAGTATCAAAACCTGCCTGCATCAATTCACATACACCACCGCATAATACTGCCTGCTCACCGAATAAGTCAGTTTCTGTTTCTTCTTTGAATGTAGTTTCAATGATACCTGCACGACCTGCACCGATACCACAAGCATAAGCCAATGCATAATCACGTGCTTTACCACTTTCATCTTGATGAATAGCAATCAATGATGGAACACCACGCCCCTCTAAGTATTGAGAACGAACAGTGTGTCCAGGTCCCTTAGGAGCACACATCACAACATCGACACCTTTAGGTGCAACGATCTGATTGAAATGAATAGCGAAACCATGTGCAAACATCAATACATTTCCTTCTTCTAGATTTGGTTCGATATCCTGTTTGAAGATGTCCGGTTGATTCTGATCTGGTGTTAGAATCATAACGAAATCACCAGCTTTTGCTGCTTCTGCAGTATCCATGACACACAATCCTGCGGCTTCAGCCTTAGCACGACTTGCACTTCCTGCACGTAAACCTACGACAACATTCACACCACTGTCTTTTAAGTTTTGAGCATGTGCATGTCCTTGACTTCCATAACCGATGATTGCTACTGTTTTGCCTTTCAACAAGTCTAAATTACAATCTGAATCATAATACATTTTAACCATTTTCTTTTCCTCCTGATAGTTCTCTTATCTTTTTTTATTTTATTGAAACACGAATGTGTTTAATAAACCGTTTCTTTGGTCAGGGCCAATGCGGCTCCGCCAGTCCTACACACCTCTTGAATGTGATACTCTCGCAACTCTTCGACAAACACATTGATGGTTGCAGGTGTTGCTGTCAATTCTACGATGCAACATCCTTCTTCTATAATCTGTTTTCTTGCGCCAAAATCTTCTAAAACTCCATCAAGTGCTTCTAGCTGATTTTTATTAGGTTTTAGTTTGATCAAAGCTACTTCTCGGATAAACTGTTGTTCATCCGGTATCAACGATACGATCTTCACATCCTCCAACTTATCCAGTTGTAAACGAATCTGAGTGATGATGTTTTCATCACCATGTGTTGCGATCGTCACTCTTGAATAATCATCGTTTTCTGTTTCCCCAACTGCAAGAGAATCAATATTAAACCCTCTTTGTCCAAACATATTGGTAATTCTTGTCAAGACACCGAAATGATTTGCGACCAATAGGGATAAAATCACTTTATTCATCCTTACACCCCTTTCTAATTGCCATATAGAATGATATCCTCTCCACTTTTTCCAGGTGGAATGATAGGATATACACAATCATCTTTATCGATCATACAATCGACAATACAAGGCACCTTGCTACTGATGGCTTCTTTCATCACCTTTTCAATTTCATGACGGTTATGAATACGTAAGCCCTTTGCACCAAAGGCTTGAGCAAGCTTCACATAATCGGTTTTTCGATCAATGGAAGTATTAGAATAACGATGTTCATAAAATAAAGATTGCCATTGTCTTACCATACCAAGTACGGTATTATTGAAGATCAATACCACGATCGGAATATTTTCACTTACTGCAACTGCCATTTCATTCATGTTCATATGAAAGCTTCCATCTCCGCTAACCAAAACCACCGGTCGATTAGGATTTGCTGTTTTTGCTCCGATGGCTGCTCCCATCCCAAATCCCATTGTACCAAGTCCGCAAGAAGAAATAAAGCTTCTCGGCCTAGAAAATTGATAATATTGAGCCATGATCATCTGATGTTGACCTACATCTGTCACAATGATAGCATCCTCTCCAACGATATGATGAAGGGTAAGAGCCAGATCTCTTGGATCAACACCATCGCCAGGTTTCGCTGTTGGTAAGCCTACCTTTGTCTTAAAATCTTTTAATGTATTGGTCCATTCCGTGTGCTTGGTTTCCGGAATACGCTGAATCATTTGTTTTAGGATATATTTTGCATCTCCTACAATGGAGATATCTGTCATTACATTTTTTGATATTTCAGATGCATCGATATCGAAGTGAATGATTTTCGCATTTTTACCGAATTCATCACGATTTCCTGCCACTCGATCAGAGAATCTAGCTCCGATAGCAATGATCAAATCTGTATTTAAGGTCGCATAATTACTTACCGGTGTTCCATGCATTCCGATCATACCCAAATATAAATCATAATCATATGGTACTGCGGACAATCCCATCATAGAACAACTCACCGGAATATCCATATGCTTAGAGAATTGTAATAGCTCCTTAGTTGCATTGCTGCTTAATACACCACCACCTGCATAGATCATTGGACGTTTCGCCTTACGAATCTCTTCCATGGCATTTTCAAACACAACATCGTCAACCTTAGGAAGTTTACGGATACGGAAACGAGGAAGTTTCACATAATCGGTGATAGCAGCAGTGACATCTTTTGGAATATCAATCAATACAGGACCTTTTCTACCTGAATTGGCAATCACAAATGCCTTTCTGACCACAGCCGCAAGATCTTCTACATCCTGAACAATAAAATTATGTTTTGTAATCGGCATCGTGATACCTGTAATATTCACCTCTTGGAAAGAATCTCTTCCTAATAGATCATTACTGACATTTCCGGTAATTGCCACGACCGGGATAGAATCCATATATGCTGTCGCAATCCCTGTAACCAAGTTGGTTGCCCCAGGTCCCGAAGTCGCTAAACATACACCGGTTTTTCCCGTTGAACGTGCATATCCATCTGCAGCATGTGCCGCACCTTGTTCATGACTAGTCACGATATGACGGATATCTTCACTTCTTTCATATAAAGCATCATATATATTTAATACTGATCCACCAGGATAACCGAAAATCGTATCCACGCCCTGATCGATCAATGCTTGAATCAGTATTTGCGAGCCATTCATTTTCATAATGCTACCTCCTTACTCCATCGTAATTTCATAACCCTTTTTCCTTAATGATTTGATCAACGCTTCTCCATGTTCTTTACTTCTGACCTCAACTGCCAGATGTAAAATTGTTTCGTTTAAATTAAGATCTGCTTGAATTCGGTCATATTGAATTTGTATGATATTGGCATTTGCTGTTGTAATCAAATGAGTCAAGTGTTCCAATGCTCCTGGAACATCTAACATCAACACTTTGAATTTTATATTTCTTCCTCGTGTCACAAGCCCTTTTTCTACAACCTTGTGAATAAAGCTCACATCGATATTACCACCGGAAAGAACACAAACCACACGTTTTCCTTTACAATCGATCTTACCAGCCAACACTGCCGCAAGACTTGCTGCACCAGATGGTTCTACCACTTGTTTTTCTCGTTCTAGAAGTAATAGAATGGTAGAAGCGATTTCATTATCACTTACCGTTACCATATTATCTACATTCTGATTGATCAGATCCACGGTAACCTTACCCGGTTGATTTACAGCAATTCCATCCGCAATCGTATTGACATGATCGGTAGTGGTATATGCTTTGTTATGGTAGGATTGCACGATGGCACTAGCTCCCTCTGCTTGCACACCTACTACTTTAATTCTCGGATTGATATGCTTTGCATAATAACTGATTCCTGCAAGCAATCCACCACCGCCTGCTGGAACAACGATCATATCGACATTTGGTAGATCATGACAAATTTCATAGGCAATCGTTCCCTGTCCTGCTATGACATCTTCATCATCAAATGGATGAATAAAGGTCGCATTTTTTTCTTTTTGAAGCTTTAATGCTTCTTGATAACATTCATCATAACAATCTCCAGCCAATACGACATCTGCTCCATAGCCTTGTGTTGCACTGACTTTCGCAATCGGTGTACTTTTCGGCATTACGATGGTCGCATGCATTCCTAAGATACTACTGGCATAACTGACACCTTGTGCATGATTTCCAGCACTGCTGGCAATGACCTCACTTGTTTTTCCCTCTTCCTTCAATTTCGCCAATTTATTAAATGCTCCACGAACTTTGAAAGAACCTGTCTTTTGACGGTTTTCACATTTTAGATACAGCTGACATCCACTCATTTGTGAGAATGTCGCTGAACTAGTTACCTTAACGTTATGGATATTCCCGGCAAGTCGCTCTGCCGCTTTCTCGATATCTTTACAATCCATATACTCCTCCTTGACCTCAACTCTTATAAAAAAGCAGCCACGCAATGGATAGCTGCTTTTCTTTCTTTACTCACATCCTTGTGCCTAAACAAAAATGATCTGTTGTGAACCTAGCGAATAGGTTATCGGAAAGAAAAACAGATTGACGTAGGACTATGAGAATAATAATGACAATTAAACTATAGATCACTTGCATCTGCTCCACTTCCTTTCACGTGTTGATGTCTATAAGGATAAAACTTTTTCATGATTTTGTCAATGCTTTTTACAATTATTTTCATTTAAATTGTAAACAAAGTTTCATTTTTCATGAAAACCATAACATTTCATGAAACAACCCTTTTCATTGTTTCGTCCCTAAGGTATAATAGACCTAAATGGAAAGGAGACATTTCTATGTATAAAGAATGTTCTAAATTAATACTTTTTCGTGATTTGGGAAAAGATAGCATCTTGTATCAGCTATCCGATATCTTTCACGATTTTGATATGGAGGCTGATAGTGAAACACATTTGATCGAACGCATCTATGAACAGATCAAGGCTTTGTTGGATCTATCTACCAGCTATGGTTTTGATGATAATTTATGGCATAACTACTTAACCTTTTTATTATTGATGAATGAGAATAGTTTCACGCTCGTTAGTGAAAAACAAGGCGCAATGGATGGTAGCGTCAATCACTTTGCGCTGAATGATTGTAACGTATTCAAAGCTTTGTTCGATTATGATTTCAGTAAGATCGAGGAAGCACTTGATATCGATTGTTTCACGACCATCAATAACTATCATGCAATTACCAAAAAAGAACGCATGTACAACAAGAATGTGAGTGATATGGTCAAACGGATCTCAAAACAAATCGAACAGGCAAAAGACGGCAAAGAACTGTTTTCTATCATTACTGATTTTTATGCCCAATATGGGGTTGGTATGTTTGGATTAAACAAAGCTTTTCGTATTCGCTCTACAACAGATGGTGTTTCGTTTTTACCAATCAATAATATGGAAAATGTAGTGTTACAAGATCTTGTTGGTTATGAGATCCAAAAACGAATGTTGGTGGATAATACCAAAGCATTTGTAGAAGGAAAACCCGCAAACAATGTCCTTTTATATGGTGATAGCGGAACTGGTAAATCCACAAGTATCAAAGCAATCGTAAATGAATTCTACAAAGATGGACTACGAATGATCGAAATCTATAAGCATCAATTCAAAGATCTTTCCAATATCATTGCGCAAATCAAAAATCGTAATTATCGGTTTATTATTTATATGGATGATCTTTCCTTTGAAGAATTTGAAATTGAATATAAGTTTTTAAAAGCCGTCATTGAAGGTGGTGTCGAAACAAAACCGGATAATGTTTTGATTTACGCTACAAGCAATCGTCGTCATTTAGTTAAGGAAACATGGAAGGATCGTGATGATATGAGCGATGATGGATTACATCATTCTGATACCATGCAGGAAAAACTTAGTCTTGTTGCTCGATTCGGTTTAAGTATTTGTTATGAAAAACCAAATCAAAAGAATTACTTCCATATCGTATGTGAATTGGCTAAGAAACATCCGGAATTAACCTTAAGTGAAGAGGAATTAATTGCCGAAGCAAGAAAATGGGAGCTCAGCCATGGTGGTATGACAGGACGTGCTGCCCAACAGTTGATCAATCATCTATTAGGAACAATATAAGAAAAGGGTGAAATACATTTTCAGTATTTCACCCTTTTCTTGTTACTCACCACCAGGTCCATCTTTACGTTCTCTGGTATCCGGATAATATTTCAAATTTTGGTTGGACCATTGATTATTCCCGGCTGTTTTCTTGTTTTCTTTCTCATATTCTTTTTGATTCGTTTCTTTCTTCATAGTATCACCTGATCTTAGGTTGGCTATCTTTTTGATTATTTATTCCTTCTATTTGCAAAGTACCTTCAAATCTTCTCGTTCATAGGCATGACTTCCTTGCTTTTGTTTCTTATCCTTCCAACAAAGGATGGCATCCTGCAATGACTTTCCTTGATTATCCGCAAAAAAGTCACGAATATAGGTATTATATTCAAACTGTTGATCGATCGTTGTCTTCTTTTCCTTTTTCTCCTTTATTAGTTGCGGATAGACAGCGACAGCATCACGATAGGTTTTTCCTTCATTTGCTTTCAACCATTTTTGAAAAGGTACATAAAAACGAAATCCTTTTCCTAAATGTTGTATAAAAAAAGCTCTTTTTTTCTCTGAACAGGAAATGGGTAATGTAATGATAGAATCCAGTGTGATATCCTCATCATTTGCTTTCGGTTGTTTCTTTTTGAGGGATATCTTTTCACCCGTTTCTAAATAATGGGCAATGATTTCTTTTAATTCCAATTTGCTTCCATTACTTTGAAGTCCATGTCTTTTACAAAAAGCCTGAAGTTCTTCCTTTTTTATATAGGTATCTAAAAATTCTTGTTTCTTCATTTGATCAATGTTCATGTTCTACCTCATTTATTTCTATCTATTTTGGCATAAGCTACGCCAAAGCATAGACCTACACTGATACCGATTGCGATTTGATGCAAAAGGATACCAAAACAAACACCTAAGCTTAATCCAAGGCCCAGTCCAATGCTTAATCGATTTTCTTCCTGCTTTTTTTTCTTTTCTTCTTCTTCCTTGTGGTGATCTTGTTGCATACGCTCAACTCCTTATTGTCTTCATTATACAGGAAGAAAGGAAAAAAGGACATGATTTTTTCTCATGTCCTGATTTTTAATGGTTCATTGTTATAAAGATCTTACTATGCTTCTAACTCATTCATAGATATCGTTGTGAAATTCAAGGATTCCAAAACCTTTAGGATTGCATTTGCGGTATCAAAGGATGTAAAACAGCTAATGTTATTTTCCGCAGATACACGACGGATCAAAAAGCCATCTTTGGTAACCTCTTTTTCATTTGACATCGTATTGATCACATAGTTGACTTTCCCTTTTCGAATGATGTCTAACACGTTATCTTGATCATCTTCGCTGATCTTCTTAACCACCTTGACAAAGATACCATGTTGATTTAAAAAGCTTGCGGTTCCTGCTGTTGCTAAGATTCCATAGCCGATATCAGAGAATCGCTTAGCAATCTGTAAGCCTTCTTCTTTATCTTCATCCGCAATGGTCATTAACACATTCCCATGATTCGGTATCTTGACGCCACTTGCCAACAATGCCTTATATAGAGCTTTTTCCAATGTAACATCACCACCAAGTGCTTCTCCTGTAGATTTCATTTCAGGTCCAAGCACGGTATCAACGCTTCTAAGTTTCGCAAAGGAGAAGACCGGTGCCTTTACAAACACACGATTTCCTTCTTCCTTAACCTTATCATTGCCATATCCTTGTTGTTGTAGGCTTTGACCAAGAACACATTGTGTTGCGACATGACTCATAGGAACCCCTGTGATCTTGCTTAAAAATGGTACCGTACGTGAACTTCTCGGATTTACTTCTAAGACATAGACCTTTTCTTCTTTATCTACGATAAACTGAATATTATACAATCCGATAAAGTGGAAGCCTTTTCCTATACGAATGCCATAGTCAATGATGGTATCTTTTACCTTTTGACTTATGCTTTGGGCAGGATATACACTAATGGAATCTCCCGAGTGAATTCCGGCACGTTCAATATGTTCCATCACACCCGGAATAAAGACATGTTCACCATCACAGATAGCATCGATTTCCAATTCCTTACCGACAACATATTTATCTACTAAAATCGGTGCGTCATGGCTGATTTCTTTTACTGCCGTAGCCATATAGATCTTTAAATCATCGTCATTGTTCACGATTTCCATAGCTCTTCCACCAAGTACATAGCTTGGACGAACTAGGACCGGATAGCCGATCTTATTGGCAATGATCAATGCTTCTTCTACCGTTACCGCTGTTTCACCGGTTGGTTGAGGAATATCCAATTGATGTAACATTGCTTCAAATTTATGTCGATCTTCTGCCTCATCGATACTTTCCAATGAGGTTCCTAATATCGTCACTCCTCGTTCAACCAGCTTATCGGCCAAGTTGATAGCAGTTTGTCCACCGAATTGTACGATGACACCAAGAGGTCGTTCTAGGTCGATGATATGCATGACATCTTCGATCGTCAATGGTTCGAAATATAGCTTGTCACTGATAGAGAAATCCGTAGAAACCGTCTCCGGATTGTTATTGATAACGATAGCTTCATACCCAGCTTCCCTTAGTGTCATGACACAATGAACGGTCGCATAGTCAAATTCGACACCTTGTCCGATACGAATCGGTCCACTACCTAATACGATAATTTTTTTACGATCGGTACGAATCGATTCATTTTCATCCTCGTAGGTTGAATAAAAGTAAGGGGTAGCACTTTCAAATTCTGCAGCACATGTATCTACCATCTTATAAACCGGTACGATATGGTGCTCTTTTCTTAACTCATAAACTTCTTGTTCTTTCATTTCCCACATACGGGCGATATAGCTATCCGCAAATCCGTTTTTCTTGATCAAGGAAAGAACTTCAATATCTTTAGGTCTTGCTTTCATTTCCTTTTCTAACGCAATGATATGGACAAATTTCTCTAGGAACCAATCATCGATCTGCGTAATCTCGTGAATGCTTTCAAGATTTTCTCCACGACGCATCAACTCTGCGATACCAAACATGCGTAAATCATCTTTCACATGGATTTTATTCCATAGCTCTTGTGTCGTACAAGTCGCAAGCTCTTTATGATCGATATGATCACATTTCATTTCTAAAGAACGCACTGCCTTTAAAAAGCTTTCTTCAAAGGTACGCCCAATGGACATGACCTCACCTGTTGCTTTCATCTGTGTTCCCAAACGACGATCTGCATGTGGAAATTTATCAAATGGGAATCGAGCTAATTTGGTTACGATATAATCTAATGCCGGTTCAAAACAAGCATAACTGGTATTGGTGATCGGATTGATGATCTCATCCAACGTCAACCCTACCGCAATTTTTGCGGCAAGCTTTGCGATCGGATAGCCAGTTGCTTTAGATGCCAACGCACTGGATCTGGAAACTCTAGGATTTACCTCAATGATGTAGTATCGAAAAGAATTCGGATCAAGAGCCAATTGCACATTACAGCCACCGCAGATCTTTAAAGCACGTATGATTTTCAAGCTGGCATTTCGAAGCATTTGATGTTCACGATCGCTTAAGGTCTGAACCGGTGCTACTACCATGGAATCTCCTGTATGAATACCTACCGGATCGATATTTTCCATGTTACATACAACGATTGCATTATCATTGTAATCACGCATAACTTCATATTCGATTTCCTTGAATCCGGCAATGCTTTTTTCAATCAAGCATTGGTGGACCGGTGACAACTTTAATCCATTTTCCGCAATGATGCGTAGCTCTGCCTCATCATCCGCAAAGCCTCCCCCGGTACCTCCAAGGGTATAAGCGGGACGAACCACCACTGGGTAACCGATCTTAGCGGCAAATGCAATGGCAGCCTCTACACTATGAACGATATCACTTTCCGGTACCGGCTCATGAATCTCATACATTAAATCACGGAACAGCTCACGATCCTCTGCCTTATTGATGGCAGTTAAGTCTGTACCCAAAATCTCAACATCATATTCTTCTAATATTCCGGAATTGGCTAATTCCACGACCAGATTTAATCCTGTTTGTCCTCCAAGACTTCCAAGAATCGCATCCGGACGTTCTTTGTATATGATACGACTGGCGAAATCCAGTGTAAGCGGCTCGATATAAACTCGATCGGCAATCGCCGTATCGGTCATAATGGTCGCAGGATTGGAATTAATCAAAATGACCTCATAGCCTTCCTCACGAAGTGATTGACATGCCTGAGATCCCGCATAATCAAATTCTGCCGCCTGTCCAATGACGATCGGACCTGAACCGATCACTAGGATCTTGTGAATATCTGTACGTTTTGGCATATTAGTTACGCTCCTTTTCCATCAGTTTCATAAAGTCGTCAAATAAATAATTGGCATCTTCAGGACCCGGACTTGCTTCAGGATGGTATTGTACACTGAAAACAGGATAACGTTTATGTTTGACACCTTCTACGCTTTTATCATTCAACGCACGGTGGGTCATTTCCAGCTCTGTATGTACAAGACTTTCCTCTTCTACCGCAAAGCCATGATTCTGTGAAGTGATCTCTACCTTACCGCTAGATAGCTGAATCACAGGGTGATTACAACCACGATGTCCAAATTTAAGCTTAATGGTATTTGCCCCACATGCCAAAGAAATCAACTGATGTCCCAAACATATACCAAACATCGGAACTTTTCCCATGAGTTTTCGTATTTCTTCGATCGGCTGTGTCATATCTTTAGGATCACCCGGCCCATTGCTTAGCATCACTCCATCTGGATGCAAGGATAATATCTCTTTAGCACTTGTATCATATGGAACCACGATCAAATCGCAGTTTCTTTTTGATAGCTCACGAATGATACCATGCTTTGCGCCAAAGTCCATTAATACAACTTTTTTACCACGATTGGGAATCGGGAAAGGCTTTTGTGTAGATACTCGTTTTACTTGATCATGAAGAAAATCCGTACGTTTCAATAAAGCAACCATTTCTTCCTTATCTTCGATTCGATCTGCCATGATGGCACGCATCGTACCCATCGTTCTGATCTTTCGTGTAATCGCACGAGTATCGACACCGTAAATACCCGGTATATGTTTCAGTTTCAAAAATTCATCCAAACTCATATCGCCACGGAAGTTGCTTGGTTTATCACAGGCTTCCTTTACTACAAAACCGAACACGGCAGGACTTAGACTTTCAAAGTCATCACGATTGATGCCATAATTACCGATCAGTGGGTAGGTCATCATAACGATCTGTCCACAATAAGACAAATCACTCAAAACCTCTTGATATCCACTCATCCCTGTATTGAATACAAGCTCACCAACCTGATAATCATCGGATCCAAATGCTATCCCTGTATAACAGCTGCCATCTTCTAGTATCAAATATCTTTTTTTCATAAACGGATGCAACCTCCTTATCGTACTAACTGCTTTTATGTTTATTTATTCATCCAAGATTCATCTTTTGGATCTTGTTTCCAAGCTTTTAGCTTTTCCAGATCACTTTCTTCGATGTCATTGTTTTTCAAAGCAACATCAATCAATACATCATAATTGCTCAATGTAGAGTATGGTACCTCTAATGCTTCAAAACAAGCATCGGCTGCCGGTAATAGGTAGGTAAAGATTGCGACAACACCAATGACGTTCGCACCTGCTTCACGTAAAGAATCTACAACATCCTTTACACTTCCGCCTGTAGAAATCAAATCTTCCACAACAACTACTTTTTGACCCGGTTCCACCTTACCTTCGATTTTATTTCCTTTACCATGTGTCTTATTACTACTTCTTACATAGCCGAATGGTTTCTCTAATTTATCCGCAACCATCGCACCCCAAGGAATCCCTGCAGTCGATGTACCGATGATAACATCGGCATCTGCGTAATTGGCTTTGATTTCTTCCACGAAACCTTCAACAACGATGCTTCTTTTTTCAGGGAAGCTCAATACTAGACGATTATCACAATAAATCGGACTTTTGATTCCGCTTGCCCATGTAAATGGATTGGTTGGCTGTAAGGATACAGCTTTGATAGAAAGCAGATTTTCTGCTACACTTGTTGCTACGCTCATTATTTTCCCTCCATGATTGCTTCAATTTCTTGATATGTTTTAAATGGATCTTCACTCTTGGTGATTGATCTTCCTACAACGATATAATCGCATCCTTCTTCTTTCGCAAAAGCAGGTGTTGCGACACGTTTTTGATCATCTTTTGAATCACTCGCAAGACGAATGCCCGGTGTAACAGTAAGGAATTGATCTCCACATGCTTCATGAATGGCACGTGCTTCATGAACAGAGCATACCACACCATCCAAACCGCTTTGTTTTGCGGTCTTTGCATAAGAAATGACAACATCTTGTACTTCACCTGGAATCAACAATTCCTCATTCATTGCTTCTTTGCTTGTACTTGTTAATTGTGTTACCGCAATACACAATGGACGTTTCCCATTGATTGCGCCTTCCTTTAGGCCTTCCATGGCTGCCTTCATCATGGCACTTCCTCCTGCAGCATGTAAATTGACGATATCAACATCTAACTTAGCAAGATTCTTCATACCATTTTTCACCGTATTAGGAATATCATGTAATTTTAGATCCAAGAAGATCTTGTGGCCTCTTGCCTTGATTTCTTTGATCATTTCAAAACCGAAGGCATAGGTTAATTCCATCCCGACCTTTACATAAATAGGTTCATGAAATTTGTCTAAAAAGCTGATAACCTCTTCTTTGGTAGAAAAGTCCAGCGCTACAATTGTTTTGCTCATCTTATCGATAACTCCTTCCGATTGCATCTTTGATATTTTTGATGCCATATGTTTCTAATACTTTTGGCAGTTCTTCAATGATCTTCACACAACAATATGGATCAACAAAGTTCTGCATACCAACTTCAACTGCACTCGCACCTGCATATAAGAATTCTAATACATCTTGTGCACAGGTAATACCACCAACGCCGATGATCGGGATATTGACTGCTTGTGCAACCTGATAAATCATACGAATTGCCACAGGTTTAATGGCCGGTCCACTTAATCCTCCTGTTACATTGGCAAGAATTGGCTTCCCGCTTTTTAAATCAATGCGCATGCCCATTAAGGTATTGATCATTACAATACCATCTGCACCGGCTTCTTCTACTGCTTTGGCAATTTCTACGATATCAGTAACATTGGGAGAAAGCTTAACATATACCGGCTTGGTTGCCGCCTCTTTGGCCATGCGTGTCATTTTTGCGGCCAACTCAGGCTTTGTACCTAAACCGATGCCTCCATGTTTGACGTTAGGACAGCTGATGTTTAGCTCATATACCTTAACGACATCATTCTGATTTAACTTTTGAATGACTTCAATATAATCCTCTTCACAGGCACCTGCGATATTGGCAATGATTTCCGTATCAAACTGCGCCAACCAAGGCAACTCTTTTTCCATGATCACATCTACACCCGGATTTTGAAGTCCGATGGCATTTAACATCCCACTCGGTGTTTCCGCTACTCGTGGTGTAGGATTACCGAATCGAATTTGCGGAGTTGCACTTTTGATGGCGATCCCACCTAATCTTGATAGATCATACAGTTCAGCAAATTCTCTACCGAATCCAAAGCATCCGCTTGCCGGAATGATCGGATTTTTCAAATGTAATCCAGGTAGTTCTATTGACAGATCCATTAATATTCCACCTTTCCGATTGGGAAAACAGGTCCTTCTTTACAAATACGATGATACATGGTTTCCTCTTTCTTATCTTTGGCTACACAAGCCATACAAGCTCCCATACCGCAAGCCATACGACTTTCAAAGCTCATATAGCCCTTCGTATAAGCTGCTTCAACTGCCTTCAGCATAGGAATCGGACCGCAACTATAAGTGAAATCACAAGTGATTCCTTTATCATGGATCGCATCCATCACGGTACCCTTCACCCCACAACTTCCATCCATCGTTGCGATAGTGACACTTGCGCCCAAACGTTGGAATTCATTGACATAGAACACACTGTCTGCATCATTGAATCCTAATACGACATCTACCTTTTTATCAAGCGCACGATATTGTTTTGCCAACTCATATAATGGTGGAACACCTACACCACCTCCGATCAGAAGAACTTCATCAAGTTCTTCATGGATCGGATAACTACTACCTAATGGTCCAAAGACATCTAGCATCGTTCTACAGCTTGTTTCACTTAGCTTCTTGGTACCATCACCAACCACCTTATAGATGATGACAAATTCATTTTTATTCTCAATACTACAAATACTGATTGGTCTTCTCAGCATATAGCCTTCTATTTTGATATTCACAAACTGCCCGGGCTTCATGGTCTTGGCCATGTTACCTTGGATCACCATACGATAGGTATCCTTGGCAATGCGATCATTGCGTAAGATCAAACAAGTTTCTACCTGCATCTTATCCCTCCAGTTCATTCATTGATATCGTAGTGAAGTTTTGACTTTCCAATACGCTTAATATAGCATTTGCGGTATCCAAAGAGGTGAAGCAACTGATGTTATTTTCAGCCGCAGCACGACGAATCGCAAATCCATCATTGCTAGAACGTTTATCTACGCTCATCGTATTGACCACGTAGTTGACCTTTCCTTTACGGATGACATCTTCTACATTATCTTCACTGTTTTCACTGATTTTTCCTACTGTTTTTACATAAATTTGATGTTCTTTTAAGAACTTCGCAGTACCCGCTGTCGCATAAATACCATATCCGATTGCATAGAAACGTTTTGCGATAGACAATGCTTCTTCCTTATCTTGATCAGATATCGTCATCAAGACATTTCCATGACTTGGAATACGAATACCACTTGCCAACAATGCCTTATATAATGCTTTGTTTAAGGTCACATCACTGCCTAATGCCTCACCTGTAGATTTCATCTCTGGACCTAACGTGGTATCTACATGACGAAGTTTTGCGAAAGAGAATACTGGCGCCTTGACAAACCAACGATCACTTTCTTCATGAATGCCTTCTTCATATCCTTGTTCCTTTAAGGAATGTCCCAATACACAACGTGTCGCAATATAACTCATCGGAATTCCGGTTACCTTACTTAAAAATGGCACGGTACGAGAGCTTCTTGGATTTACCTCTAATACATATACTTTTTCTTCTTTATCAACGATAAACTGAATGTTATATAAACCAATGAATTGAAATCCCTTACCGATACGAATTGCATAATCCAAAATGGTATCTTTTACCTTCTGTGATACGGTTGGCGCCGGGTATACACTGATAGAGTCTCCGGAATGAACACCGGCACGTTCGATATGTTCCATGATACCTGGAATATACACATGTTCTCCATCACAGATACCATCGATTTCCAATTCTTTTCCTACGATATATTTATCAACCAAGATTGGCGCATCATGACTGATTTCTTTTACCGCTGTAGC
The DNA here is from genome assembly GCF_045223415.1 of Hoskinsella mucinilytica. NCBI lineage: Bacteria > Bacillati > Bacillota > Erysipelotrichia > Erysipelotrichales > Erysipelotrichaceae > Hoskinsella > Hoskinsella mucinilytica. The sequence goes on from NZ_JBEQZJ010000036.1 coordinate 17,267, forward strand.
CATATAAACCTTTAGATCTTCATCATTATTTACGATTTCCATTGCACGTCCACCCAATACATAGCTTGGTCGAACCAAGACCGGATATCCGATACGATTGGCAATCACTAAGGATTCTTCTACGGTAACAGCCGTTTCTCCGGTTGGCTGTGGAATATCAAGTTTACGTAGCATTGCTTCAAATTCATGACGATCTTCCGCTTCATCGATGCTCTTTAAAGAAGTTCCAAGAATCTTAACACCACGCTCTACCAGCTTATCTGCCAAGTTGATGGCCGTTTGTCCACCGAACTGTACGATGACGCCAAGTGGTTGTTCTAAATCGATGACATGCATGACATCCTCGATCGTCAATGGTTCAAAATACAACTTATCTGAAATAGAATAATCGGTTGATACGGTTTCCGGATTATTGTTGATGACAATAGCTTCATAACCACTTTCACGAAGTGTTTTCACACAATGTACAGTAGCATAGTCAAATTCGACACCTTGTCCGATACGAATCGGTCCGGCTCCTAATACGATCACCTTTTTATTATCGGATGGAATACTTTCATTTTCATGCTCATAAGTTGAGTACAAATATGGTGTGTGGGACTCAAATTCCCCTGCACATGTATCCACCATCTTATAGACAGGAATGATATGATTTGCTTTTCTCAAATCGTATAAAGCTCTTTCTTCCATATCCCATGCTTTGGCAATATAGCTATCTGCATAGCCCATCTTTTTCGCCTTTTTCAAGACATCCAGATCTTGTTTGTGTTCCTTTAGTACTGTTTCAAAAGCAACCATACGTGCAAAGCGATGTAAGAAGTAGGTATCCATTTGAGTCATTTCATGAATGGCTTCTATCGTAGCCCCTTTTCTTAGTAACGCAGTGATCACAAAGATCCTTTCATCATCATTAGCTTTTAACTTTTTCCATAAAGCGGCTTCATCCATCTCATTGATCTCCGCTTTTTCCAAGTAGTCTACTTTCATTTCCAATGAACGAATCGCCTTCAGCATTGCTTCATCAAAGGTACGACCAATGGACATGACTTCACCGGTTGCTTTCATCTGCGTACCAAGACTACGATCCCCTTTCGGGAATTTATCAAAGGCAAAACGTGGGAACTTAGCAACAACATAATCAATCGTTGGTTCTACGCAAGCGTAGCTGGTCTGCGTAATCGGATTGATGATTTCATCTAAGGTCAATCCAACCGCAACCTTAGCCGCAAGCTTCGCAATCGGATACCCTGTGGCTTTGGAAGCCAATGCACTGGAACGAGATACTCTAGGATTTACTTCAATGACATAATAGTTGAAAGAGTTTGGATCTAATGCCAACTGTACATTACATCCACCACAGATCTTCAATGCACGAATGATTTTCAAAGAGCTTGCTCGCATGATGCCGCAATCACGATCGGTCAAAGTCTGTGTTGGCGCAACTACGATAGAATCTCCGGTATGAACACCGACCGGGTCTACATTTTCCATATTACATACCACGATTGCATTATCCGCATTATCACGCATAACTTCATATTCGATTTCTTTATAACCTGCGATACTTTGTTCGATCAAACATTGAGTAGCCGGGGAAATTTTTAATCCATGTGCACATATTTCTTCTAGTTCAGCCTGATCATTGGCAAAACCGCCACCGGTTCCTCCCAGTGTATAAGCAGGACGAACTACGACCGGATAACCATTTTCCTTAGCGAATGCAACTGCCTCTTCCACCGTATGAACGATCACGCTTGCAGGTACAGGTTCTCCGATTTCATACATCAATTCACGGAATTTATCTCTATCCTCTGCTTTTTCAATCGCATCCAATGCTGTACCAAGTACTTCTACATTGTATTCTTCAAGAATACCGGATTGTGCTAATTCTACGACCAAGTTTAATCCGGTCTGTCCACCAAGACTTCCAAGGATTGCATCAGGGCGTTCTTTAAAGATGATACGTGTCGCAAACTCTGCGGTTAACGGTTCGATATAAACACGATCCGCAATGACCGTATCCGTCATGATCGTAGCCGGATTTGAATTGATCAAAATGACCTCGTAACCCTCTTCTTTCAATGATGTACATGCCTGTGTTCCGGCATAGTCAAATTCCGCAGCCTGCCCGATGATGATTGGTCCAGAACCAATGACCATGATTTTGTGTATATCTGTTCTCTTTGGCATGATTTATCCCCTCTCCTTCATTAACGTAATAAATTCATCGAATATATATTTCAAATCATCTGCGCCAGGACTTGCTTCCGGCTCAAATGCAACCGAAATCATTTCATATTTATCATGTTCAAAACCTTCAATGGAATCATCATTCAAAGAACGATATGTTACAATGATTCCGGTTCCATCTATGCTATCTTCATCTAGATCATAGCCATGATTTTGTGCGGTAAATTCAATCTTATTCTTTTTCAGATTACGGATCGGCATACTGTTGCCATGATGCCCTGTTTTCATTTTCTTGATATTTGCGCCACAAGCGATGGCAAGTACTTCATGTCCCAAACCAACACCTAATAGTGGAACCTTACCTAACAACGCTTTGGTAGCCTCGATCGTTTCCGGTATTTCATCCGGAGAACCAGGTCCTCCACTTAAGATGACACCATCTGGAGAAAGCTCCATGATCTTTTCTGCACTCATATTGTAAGGTACGACTACCAAGTCAATATCACGTTCGTTAAATTCACGAATGACCGCAAATTTCGTTCCGATATCTACCATAACTGCCTTTTGTCCACGACTTGGAATCGGGAATGGCTTTTGCGTAGAAACCTTTTGCACACCATCCTTTGGTAACTCACTTGTTTTTAACATTTGAACGATCGCATCCACATCAGCATCTTCATCCGCCAAGATTGCTTTCATGACCCCGTGGTTTCTGATCTTTCTGGTAATTTCTCTGGTATCTACATCCGCAATGCCTGGAATATCCTTCATCTTCAAGAATGCATCCAATGTCATATCACTTCTGAAATTACTAGGTTCTTCGCAATATTCTTTTACTACGAATCCAAATACATTTGGAATCAAACTTTCAAAATCATCTCGATTGATGCCACAATTTCCGATTGCCGGATATGTCATCATAACGATTTGACCATAATAAGACAAATCACTTAGAATTTCTTGATACCCACTCATACCTGTTTGAAAGATCAATTCTCCCATACGATACTGGTTCCCACCAAAACCAATTCCTTCATACACACTTCCATCTTCTAAAATCAGCAGCCTTTTCATTTGCGCTCCTCCTTATATACGATTGATCCATCGACAATCGTTGTTACCACATTACCATAGCATTCCCATCCATCAAACGGTGTATTTTTCCCTTTTGAGAAAAACTTCTTCTTATCGATCACCCTTGGCGTATTTAAATCTACAAGGATCATATCGGAAGCATGACCAACCGCCAGCTTACCTTTGTTTGTAAAACCAAAGCGTTTTGCCGGTGCTTCACTCATAAAGTGAATCAATTGTTGCATGGTGAATCGCTTTTCATCCTTTACAAATCTTGTATACAATAAAGGAAATGCTGTTTCCAAAGAAACGATACCGAATGGTGCTTCTACCATTCCCTTTGCTTTTTCCGCTTCACTATGCGGCGCATGATCATTTGCGATCATATCAATGGTACCATCCAACAAGCCTTCAATCAACGCCTCTTGATCATCTTTTCCTCTTAATGGCGGATTCATCTTATGATTAGGATCATAGACGTCCATTTCATTCAACAATAGATGATGTGCCGTTACTTCGCCACTGCAATCAACTCCGGCTTCTTTATATTCTTTCAGATACTGTACGCTTTCTTTTGCACTCATATGACATACATGATATTTCACACCTGTTTCCTTTGCGAGTTTCAAATCTCTAAGCATTTGCGCATATTCACAAGCACTCGGTATCCCAACAAATCCAAGTTCCTTATTTCTAATACCTTCATGCATACAAGCAGTAGGTTTACGATAACTCATATCTTCTGTATGTGCCACGATCATTGCATCTTCTTTTTTACAAACCTCCATGGCCTCTTTCATGATATCTTCCTTTGCGACTCCGACCCCATCATCACTATAGGCATGGATCCCAAGTTGGCTCATTCCTTTGATATCACTTAACTCTTTGCTTTTTTCACCCTTTGTAATGGTGCCATAAGGAATCACATGTACCACGCTATCTTGTTTTATCTTTTCAAGATATTGTTTCATCGTTTCTACATTATCAGGATATGGTATTACGTTTGGCATTGCCATGATGGTAGTAAATCCACCATGTGCCGCAGCCATGGTTCCTGTTTGAATGGTCTCCTTATGCTCATAACCCGGCTCACGAAGGTGTACATGTACATCGATCAATCCCGGTAACAAAACAAGTCCATCTGCATCTAGAACCTCTTGTGCTTCTATATCAAGATGTTCCTCTATTGCGCAAATCCCCGATGCATCATAAGCAACATCCATCTTACGATACGTATTGTCTTTTTCTAAAAGCATAGCATGTTTGATCAATTTCATAGTTTCACATCCTTAAATGGTTCAAATCCAAAGGCACGTTTCACCACTGCCTTACGAACAAGTACGCCATTGCTCATTTGTTTAAAAATTCTGCTCTTTTCACATTCTACCAATTCATCATCGATTTCAACACCACGATTGACAGGTGCTGGATGCATGATAATGGCATGAGGTTTCATCATAGCGGCTCTTTTCTTTGTCAGACCATAGCGCTCTAAATATTCTTCCTTGCTCATTGCCATTGTTTCTTTATGACGCTCATGTTGAATGCGAAGCATCATCACGACATCCGCCCATTTCACAGCTTCATCGATTGGCATGTAGGATGCATCTTTATGTACCCATTCATCCGGTCCGGAAAACCTGGTTTCGCCACCTAACATTGCCATTGCTTCTTTGACACTGTTGGCTACTCTGGAATGTGTTACATCTCCGATGATTGCAACCTTGATATGCTCAAATGTTTTAAACTCTTGATAAATGGTCAATAGATCCAATAAACATTGCGTTGGATGATTACCACAACCATCCCCGGCATTTAGAATCGGAATGGTAATGTTATCCAACTGTTTAAAATATTCATCATCACTATGTCTTATGACAAGTGCATGATATCCAATGCTTTCAAATGTCTTTACGGTATCGTATAATGTTTCCCCTTTTTGTACGCTACTGCCTGCCGCACTAAAGTCCTCTACCTTTGCACCTAACTGAAGCTCTGCCGAAGCAAAGGAATAATGCGTACGTGTGCTTGGCTCAAAAAAAAGATTAGCAATTAACGTACGTTCAGGTAACTGCCAATCTGTATGGGAACATGAAAAAGCATGGGCATCGTTCAGAATGTCAATAAGTTCTTCCTTTGTTAAATCACTGATTTTAAGCAAGCTGTTCTTGTTCATAAACTACCTCCCAGACCACAAAAAAGGTCCAATTTGATATGCAAAAGGACCCTTTGTGAATATAAGTTGGTTCGTATATCCTTCCTGACCTCTCTGGATCATTTTAAAGGACCTTTTTATCGTTATTATTTTACCGTATTTATGTAAAGATTACAAGAATTTTTTTGTCTTTTTCCCTATATCGGTATCAGAAAAAAAAGATAGCATTTATGATCCTATCTTATCATTCATTCGTTTGATGATATCTTCGATCATCGTAGCATTACGATATGTTAATAGAAATTGCTTTTGTAATTGCCTTCCATGATAGCTGATATCAAGCAAAACATATGGATTTTCATCTTCTAACTTTAGCTCTAACACCATCTTCATATCATTATAATAATAGGAATCACCATCCATCACCATATGATCTTCTTTAAATCTTAGGGAAAATGTATGATCTCGTTCTTTTATCATACGAAATTGATCGATAACCTCAGGATAGCATAAAATCTTCAACCGTTTTGGATATGCATCAAAGCGTTCCTTCATGACCCTTGCCAATCGTTGACGTTGTTTTTTCGCAACTTCTTGTTGCTTGGCGATCTTTCGATTTACGATAGCGACGATCTGTGTCGAATCTTGTTGTTTTCCAAGGCAATATGCACGATGGACTTCCATCAGATCTCGTGCATCACTTAGCGCATTATGATCCACAGCTCCTTGAATCGCATAAACACTCTTTAAATCATCTAAGGAAAGTGTAGGGCTAATGATCTGATCTTGAAATTTTACCTTAGGTGATAGTTCCTTTTGTAAATCCTTCATACGTGAAAAAAACTCACCATCCAAGTCATAATAATGACAATTTTGTATGAGCGTTCTTCGATCATCCGGTCCAAAGCTATAAAAGGATACCTTGTCCATATCCTCTTCATACGTATGGATCCAACGTAAAAATTGTGCCATCACGATCGGTAATTCATTTGCTTGTTGTATTTCCTCATTTTGTAGATGGGTCATTTTATAAACCACATGACTCAATCGTTTAAACGCCATTGGCTTTACTAAGGAATAAAATTCATCTATGATCGTTCCCTCTTGATCCAACATCACAGCGCCAAGTGATATGATTGCCTGTTGAAATTTCTTCTGAATTCTCACTGCGTCAAATTCTGCATCTAAATAAATATGAATCATAACATTACCTCATTTATCTATGTAACTATTATAAGGAAAAACGATGGGAAAGGCAAGGCAATCCCATCGTTAACAAATTTGAAAAATATAAAACTTCAAATAATTGGTTTCCGGTACATTCCAAAGGATCGGATGATCACAACTTTGTTGGCGAGCTTCTACCTGGCGTAACCCAACGCCCGCTGCTTCTGCAGCTTCATGAAGCATACTTTTGAATAAACCCTCTTTCATAAAATGCGAACAAGAGCATGTCGCAAGATATCCTCCTCTTGGTAATAGCTTCATCGCCAAAGTATTGATTTCTCGATATCCCTTCAATGCATGGGAAACCGTTTCTCTTGATTTGGTAAAAGCCGGCGGATCTAAAATGATCACATCATAGGTTCTGGGTTTCTTCTTTAACGCTTTTAAACATTCGAATACATCCGCCACCTCAAAGGACATGACATCCTCTAAATGATTTCTTTTGGCATTTTCTTTTGCCATTTCGATTGCTGTATCGCTGATATCAACTGCATGAACATGGGTAGCACCACCTTTTGCGGCATTAAGCGCAAAAGACCCTGTATGAGTACAACAATCCAATACATGTTTATCCTTTACAATGCGTGACAACGCAAGGCGATTATATTTTTGATCAAGGAAAAAGCCCGTTTTTTGCCCATTCTCAACATCTACCATATAAGTGATTCCATTTTCAACAATTTGAGTCAAACAGGAATCAGGGGTTGGATATCCATCTATGTTTGCCCATCCCTTATATGCTTCCATTCCTTCCAGTTTTCTTAAGCCAATATCGTTTCTCTCATAAATTCCTTTGATCACTTGCCCACCCTCTTTTAAAATGGATAAGATCAAACGATACAACAGATCCTTTCTTTGATCGATACCAAGACACATGGTCTGTGAAACCAAAATATCATGAAAACGATCCAATGTCCAACCAGGAAAGAAATCAGCTTCCCCAAAAATCAAACGACAATCATCAATATCTTCTCGCATCACACTTTTTCGATATTCATAACTATGTAACAAACGTCTACGCCAAAACGCTTCATCAAAAACATCATTGGCATTATCAGAAAAAATACGTACTCTGATTTTTGAATTCGCATTGTAAAAACCACTACCCAAATAGCTTCCGGTATCGGAAAATACATCGACGATATCCCCATTTGAAATTGTATCAGAAAGTGCCAGCACTTCTCCTTCATACACCCATGGATGCCCTTGTTGTAGCTGTTTCTTTCCTTTTTTTGTTATGGTAACGAACGGATAGCTTCTTTCTTGTTTCATTTATTTTTCCTCTTTTTCTACCATAAAGATATCATGTGGCATATCCATACCTTGATAGTGCTTTATGATTTGTTTTTTCTTTTTCATTTTGTTTCTTAATGCAACTTTCCTACTTGCGATATTACTATCACGTATGATGGAACAAACATCATCTGATCCTAAAACCTGAAAAGCATACTCTTTGCATGCTTTAGCAGCTTCAATGGCATAACCTTGATGCCAATACTTTCGTTTCAATAAATATCCGATTTCAAGCAATCGTTCTCCATCAACCATTTGCCAAGTCAATCCACATTGTCCTACCATCACATGGTCTTCTTTCCTTTTGATTGCCCAAAGCCCAAACCCATCCTCTCGATATCTTTGTAATTGACGATCGAGCCATTGATCCACTTCTTCATCAGAAAAGGCATGCTCATACGCATACATGGTTTGTTCGTCTTGTAAGATCTCACATAAATCCAAACGATCTTCTTGACTCATTTCCACAAGATATAATCGCTTCGTTTCTATTTTTATCGCTTTCATACTTACTCACTACCATATAATCGAATAGATAAGAGTTGAGGATGATTGTGGATACGCAAAGGTGCTTTACTGTTGCCAAGACCACGTGATACAAACATCGTAGTTTGATCTTTTACATAGCGACCATTTGTGTATGTCGGAAAGATTCCTTGATCCGGTGCATACAAACCACCAAGATAAGGGATACGAATTTGCCCACCATGCGCATGTCCGCAAAAACACAGATCAATGCCACAATCCGCATACAATGGTATTTGTTCAGGACGATGGGATAATAACATAGTAAAAGGCGTATCGCTCATATCCTTTAAAGCACGAACCGTTTTCTCAAAGCGATCGCTTTGTTTTTGATAGAATTTAGGATCTTTTACCCCCAACAAAGTAATGGATTCATGATTTCTACTGAACTCTACCTTGCTGTTGGATAAAACCTCTACATGTAATGACAACAACTGTTCCTTTAAATAAGGATAGACACTACTGGTTGCTTCATGGTTTCCCGGCACATAATATACCGGTGCCTGTTTCATTGCTTCTTCCATGAAACGTAGTGCCGGTTTGATATTATCTTGGGTACATCTTCGTTTATCTATCAAATCACCACTTACGACAATGATATCCGGATTTGCCAATTGAATTTCCTTGATGATCTTACGTTGATGATAGCCAAATCTTGCATTATGCAAATCAGATACATGTAAAATCGTAAAACCATGAAAGCTCTTTGGTATCTTTTCATTATGATACGTATACTTCGTAATATCTAATTTTTTATTTTGTTGATACGCTATATATCCTGCCCCAACACAAGCGGTCATTGTGAAAATCCATTTAAAATCACGTTTTGTTGGTTTCTTCATGTTCATCACTTCCAATCTGTAGTATGATTATACCATACTTTATGATTTCGAAGAAAGGAATGATGCAAGTGTCTTATACGATTGCAGTAATTGGTTCCTGTGTGACAGATATCATCCTACAGGTACCACATTTACCATCCTCACAGGAGGACATCAATATCCGATCACAAACCATGTCTCTTGGAGGTTGTGCTTGGAATGCAGCCCATATGCTTTCTCTATTTGGATTATCTTATGCCTTATGCACTCCTGTTGGTCAAGGTATTTATGGCGACTATGTCAAAGCTCAATTAAACAAACATCAGGTTACCTCTTTTTTCCCGGAAGCAAAAGAAGCAAATGGATGTTGTTATTGCTTGATTGAAGAAAACGGAGAACGTAGTTTTCTCGCTGATCACGGTGCTGAATATCATTTCCAGAAAGAATGGTTTTCACTGTTAGATCAAGAACCCATACAAACCGTTTATATTTGCGGTCTTGAAATAGAAGAGGAAAGCGGTCAATATATCATTGATTATTTGCTACGTCATCCAAACCTTACCATTTACTTTGCTTGTGGTCCAAGGATCCTTTCGATTCCTCCTCACAGAATGAAACAATTGTTCGCTTTACATTGTATCCTACATCTAAATCAAGAGGAAGCCTTATCTTATACACAAAAACAAACCGTAGAAGAAGCCGCTCAGCTCCTTTATCAATATACCAATCAAACCGTTATCATCACATTAGGAGATAAAGGTTGTTATCTGTTTGAAAACAATCAAGGTCATAGGATCCCTACTGTTCCAAAAAAAGTTGTTGATACCATAGGAGCTGGTGATGCTCATATCGGAAGTATCATCGCTCTTCGCACTCTTGGTAAATCTATGACAGAAGCAATAGAAATCGCCAATTACATCTCTGGTGAAGTCGTATCGATGCAAGGCTCCTTATTGACCCAAACACAATTTGATTCATGCGTGCATGATCTATCACAAAGAATCTAACTCATCGTCTTCTTGCACTTCTGATGTAAGATGTAATAAGATATGATGTTTATGAAAATAGATTACGATAGCCATTACCATCAACAAGAATGCGATCGTCAATATCCATAAAGAAGCATCCTGTTTTTTCTCTGCAAAAGGAAGCTTCTTTTTCGTATATACCTTTAATTCATAATTGGCTTGTTGATTTTCATCTGTAATCGTAAATTCCACTTGATGATGGTCCATTTCTATTTCATAAGTTTGTACCTCCAGATCCTTTAATACACAATACCCCTTATCATCTGTTTGATAATATCTTGATTGATCATGGGACTCATTCCATAACGTAAATGCATAATGTGTTTGTGGTTCTTCATTCTCATTGACGATTTGAATATATGCCATTCCGACTTTTTTCTGATTGATGAATGGTTTTAAAACCAAGCTATCTCCTTCTTTATACGCAAAAGACTGCCCTACTTCATCCTTTTCATAGCCGGAAATGGTAGATGTTTGCATGATACTGTAACTTCCACTTTCTAAATCTTTTAATACCACCATTCCTTTTGCATCACTTAAAATATCACTTGCATATAGCATCTGATCCTTCATCAATTGAAATCGTGCGCCTTGAATCGGTTGATGATCCTTTGTCGTTACTTGAAAAGATACCGCTATATGTGCACTATGTATCGGTTGCATAACCAAACATAAGCATAACATAAGGATCCATTGTTTCCATCTCATGATGTCACCTCATTTCAGTATATGAAGTTTCATTCAAAACAGTATCCATTCTCCATTTTTTTGTTTTCATCTAGGCAACCATATAGTTGGTCTTTGACTTTACCCATATACTGTAAGGAAAGGAGGATCAATATGAATAACAACAACTTTGGTCCATTAGAAATCGGAAATGTAGGCATTGCCGTTAATAAGATGCAAGCCTATCTAAACATGATGCAGGAAAGAGGCTTTATCAAAACAAAGCTCGTAGAGGATGGTAAATACGGTGAAACGACCGCAAATGCGGTAAGAGAATGGCAAGCATATAGTGGCTTGAGCATTGATGGAAAGATCAATTTAACAACTTGGAATTCCCTTGTGAACAAACTGCGAGAATTGAACATTATCACCAATGTTCCTGTCTATAGCCGTTCATATTATTTAACTCAAGGTAATCAAGGATTGGATGTTTTTAAGATGCAAGAATATTTAAATGAGATTGCTGCGAAAAACAACTGTCTTCGTCCTATTCCATTAGATGGAACGTTTGGCCCTCGTACCACAACCATGGTACAACAGTATCAATATCTGTATGATCTCATCATTGATGGAACGATCGGAAAGAATACTTGGGATTCTATCATCAATGAACGTAATGCATTATAAAGATTCATATCAACGTGGGTAATGAGAAAGTCTGTGAATGCACAGACTTTTTTGCTTTCCTATGCTATAATCATACTATCGATACAAGGAGCACACGATCATGAATGAAACAACATCAATTGAAACAGCAACAAGACTTTATGAACAATATCTTACCACGCAACATATGAGAAGTGATCTTGTCCAACAACTACATGCATGGATGAAAACATATCGAGGTGTACTCAATGCCAGTGATTATGTACATATCTTACACATGGAAGGACGTTATTATGAAGAAAACGGAAATAAGAATGCCGCAAGATATTGTGCTATGCGTATGTTGGCGATTAAAGAGTGTTATCGTTATCCAAGAAGAAAGCGTTCTCGCATGTTACATTTTTTACCTTATGAATTTCATGAGGATGAAGATGCCTTTCTGAATGAATATACCGACTTTATACAAAATGTATACAAAAGCATCTACAAAAAGCTGTATGTCTTAACCGTAGGTTTGATTCTTGTTGTATTTTGTATCGTCACGTTTCTATTACACGTTTCCCCTCTCTTTGCATTTATCGAAGCATCGTTGTTAGGACTGATCAATTTCTTTATTCAAAAACGCAAATTACCTATCATGTTTCAAAAAAATCAAACCGATGCCAGTGGCAAACATATCGAAGAAGTACTCAGAGATTTTGATGCTACTTATCGTTTTATGTAAAAAAAACAGCTGAAGGTCAATCAGCTGTTTCTTTTTGTTTATGACACGATTTTCTTAAATAATCTGCGGTTATCGTCATTGCCTCTTCTAACATTTGTTGCGGTGTTCCAGTAAATACGATTTCTCCACCCTTTGTTCCTCCATCTGGTCCTACATCAATGATATAATCCGCTTGTTTTAATACATCTAAATGATGTTCGATCACGATAACGCTATTCCCTCTATCCACAAAGCTTTCTAATAACTTCATGATTCCTTTGATATCAGATGCATGAAGTCCTGTAGTAGGTTCATCCAAAACAAAGATGGATCCTTTCTTTTTTATGTTCTTCGCTAATTTGATGCGCTGACGCTCCCCTCCAGACAGCGTAGAAAGTGGTTGTCCTATCGATAAATAAGATAAGCCAACTTCTTGTAAGGCACAAAGTTTTCGATAAATTTTTGGTTGATCGGAAAAAAACGATAATGCATCTTCAACACTTAGCTCCATCATCTCAGCAATATTTTTATTGCGATATCGATAAGACAAAGCTTTTTTGTGATATCGTTTTCCCTCACAGACCTCACACACACTTGTTACAGGATCCATAAAAACCAATTCTGTGGTAACGACACCTTTTCCATGACAATGCGGACAAGCCCCTTTACTGTTAAATGAAAACATCGAACGATCTACTCCATGTTCCAAAGCCAAAAGATTTCGCAAATCATCGCTAAACTCCATAAAGGTTGCCGGTGTTGATCGATTCGTTGCCGTGATGCAAGATTGATCCACTAAAATTACCTGATCTTCATAAGTTTTCGCAAACACATCACGAATCAAGGTACTCTTACCTGAACCAGCCACTCCACTCACCACACATAACACATGTTGAGGAATATCTACCGAAACATGCTTTAAATTATGCAAGGTTGCATCTTGTATGCTCAAATATTCTTTGATCGCTCTAGGCCTTGTTTTGATCTTTATTTCTTCTCTGAGCGCTTTTCCCGTAACTGTATCGCTTTTTAACAGTTGTTCATAACTCCCTTGAAACATGATGTTACCTCCATGTTTTCCAGCAAGAGGTCCCACATCGATAATTTCATCTGCGATCTCTATGACATCTTGATCATGCTCTACAACCAAAACCGAATTACCTCGATCTCTTAAACTTTTCAATAAACGAGTCATGCGATACACATCTCTTGGATGCATTCCGGTACTGGGCTCATCAAAAATATAGGTCAATCCGGTCAAAGAACTCCCCATATAACGCACAAGCTTTAATCGTTGTGCTTCCCCACCCGATAAAGAAGATGATTCTCGATTCATGCTCAGATAAGGTAATCCGATATCGATCATCCTTGTTAAGGATGCAATCAAAGAAGTGACGATACTTTGCGCTCTGGAATCTTGAATTTGTGTTAAAACATCTCTTAGTTTTGAGAACTCCATCTCACACATATCCGCAATCGAATAGCCATTGATCTTAGAACTTAATGCAACATCATTTAATCGTTTTCCTTGGCATTGTGGACAAGTATCAGTCTTTAACAGATAGGCCAAACGTTTTAAGGATGCATCTGATACATTTGTCATATCCCGATTCAATAACAGTCGAGAAAAGTGATGATGAATACCTTCCACTTTCTTATGTACCCTTGTACCATTCTCTTCATAGCTACCATACAACAATAAATGATATTCCTGTGGGGTGTAATCTTTCAATTTTTTATCAATATCAAATACACCCGATTCTGTATATTGACGATAATACCAATTACCGGGATGAAATGCAGGTAGATCTACCATCCCTGTTCTCCAAGACTTCTCTTTATCTAATGCTTTTTCGATATTGAGGGTCACGACCTTACCTAACCCCGAACATGTTGGACACATTCCACTTGGATCATTAAACGAGAAACTGGACGCACTTCCTGTATGTGGCTCGCCTATCCTTGAAAACAATAATCGCAATCCCGAATATAAATCACTGATGGTACCGACAGTAGAACGTGCATTTCCTTGTAATCTACTTTGATCAATGATCACAGAAGCACTCAAATGATCGATGCTATCCACTTTGGGTTTCTCATACTTCGGTAATCTACCACGAATGAAAGCACTATAAGTTTCATTCATTTGACGTTGACTTTCAGCTGCGATGGTATCAAATACGATGCTTGATTTTCCTGATCCCGAAACGCCGGTAAACACAACGATCTTCTCCTTAGGAATCCTCAATGATACATGTTTCAAATTATTCTGACTCAAACCCTTTATGATCATTTCTTTTTTCTTTTCCATCATTACCTCCTAGTTTGATAACCAGTTCTATGATAAAGTCTTCCCTTAAGGTAGAGTCAAGTACTTTTTGATAAATGAGAACTCATCCAAGCATTCACACATGTTTCGATTGGCATCTTGCACAACAAAGAACGATCCATTATTTCATTTGGACACATCACATCTTCTTGATTGATAGCGATATAAACAGCATCCTTCCTAACCGCAGTCATACGCCAAAATGGATACTTGATGATACCGGGTGTCTGAAAGCCTACACCCAACTCCAAAAATACGACACGATCTTGCTTATGCAGTTTCAAAAAAGTTTCATATCGTTGTTTTGCGGCATACCAGCCTTCATCCTCTACAAAACGATCATCACATCGAAGATTCGGTATCATAGGTTGATGGCATATCGGACACAAAGGGATATCCTTAGAAAGGATGCGAAGATTTTTTTGCGTACTCACCATATGCTTGATCAATGATTCATTTTCATAGGTTTTTGTATGACATGGTCCACTGCATTGTAATAATCCATAATCTCCTTGCATATAAAACAGACGCTGTTTATCAAACCCATTGATCTGAAATTGATGATCCACATTACTGGTAATCACAAAATACTCTTTTTTATGAAGGATAGAATATAGATCACGATAAAGTTTACGGGTGCCCGCATCATAGCGATTCACATATATAAAGCGACTCCAATAAGCCCAATACTGTTCTAAGGTTTCAAATGGGTAAAAACCGGCTGAATACATATCTTGAAATCCATATTCCTGTATGAAATCCTCAAAATACTGCTGGAAACGCTTACCATCATAGTGAAGTCCTGCTGCTGTAGATAACCCTGATCCGGCACCTACGATGATTGCATCTGCTTGTTGAAGCTGTTTCATGATATCATCTTGCATTACATAATAATCTTCGATAGATGGCTTCATCTTCTTTTTTGAACACATTGAAGATCACCTCCAATTTTGTTTGATTTTCTGCTTGATCCTCTAGCACCGTTTCAATTGCTATTTTAGCAGCTTCCTCATTTGGATAATGAAATTCTCCTGTCGATATGCAACAGAAAGCAAGCGAATGAATAGCATACGTTCTTGCCAAACATAAACAATGTTTGTAACAATTCCTTAACAGCTGTTGATCCGTTTCTGTAACAGCACCATAAATGATGGGCCCTACGGTATGAATGATATACGTACTTGGTAACTCGTAAGCAGAAGTGATCATAGCTTCACCGCAAGGAAAAGGCTTACCTCTTTTTCGCATGATTTCATCGCAAGCCAATCGTAGCTGTATTCCCGCAAATGAATGAATTGCATTATCGATACAACCATGACATGGAATGAAACAACCTAACATTTGCGTATTCGCCGCATTAACGATTGCATCCACTTGTAAACATGTGATATCTCCTCTATAAAGATATACATGTTCTTGTACTTTGGTCATATCAGATAATGAGATAATGTTTTTATGTTTTAATTCCTCTTGTAGATACTCATTTTGTATACGTATGACCTTTTGATCGATTGGCATTGGCATACGTTGATTCATCAATGAACGTAATAGCTGTTTTTGTTGCGCCAAAGAATAGGATGTAATCGACTCCTGTATCCCCTGTTCCTTCATGAGATAAGATAATAAATAACGTAATCGTTCTTCCTGTTTCATCCTGCGACCTCTTTTCTCTGTTTTTCAATACTATGATTCGCACAAACTTGGATACAACGGCCACAATGAAGACAATGCTCCTGTAAGATCGTCATTTTAGAATCTTTGTGTAAGATACATCGTTGAGGACATACTTCTAAACAACGCCCACAACCATTACAGTTTTCCTTTATGACATATTGTGTCATTTCCATTTTATGATGAAAAGAAAACGGTATTCTGAGAATAGGATGTTGACTTAGATCAAAAAACTCTCCTTCATATTCATAAAGCTCAAACACTTCAAGTGCCTTTCTTGCTTCTTCATTAGGATAGATTTCTTTCATATAAGGATTTACATTGAATATTTCTTCTAAATATGTTTGCCCTATCGCCTTGATGTTTCCTCTCACACTAATCGCTATTGATGTTAAAGTTGTACTTCCCTTCAATCCTGTCATTGCCACATATTGATCTTTTTGTAATCTTTGATATAAAGATTTTCCCTTTGCAGTTAAGAAATACAACTTATCACTTTGATAAAGCATGATATCGATTGCCGCTGTCACAGGATGAAATGCTTCATCTGTCGTTGCTAAAATCACCGTATGAATCTCTTCTTGTAACATTTTTAATATATCATTTCTTTGCATCTTTTTTCCTCCTTGCAATCATACACAAACCGCTTGCTTCTTATTCTCTTCCTCTATATAATAAGTCCTGTAAGTACCTTATGTAAAGTAAGCACTTTTTTGTACGATAGGAACCAAAAGGAAACGATTAGGAGGAATGGTCATGAAAAAAGAACTACCTGTATGTCCTGTAGAAACAACCTTAAGTCTGATTAGTAATCGCTGGAAAGTTCTCATCATCCGAGATCTAATGGATGGCACCAAACGTTTTGGCGAATTAAAAAAATCAATCGGAACTATTTCACAAAAAGTTTTAACATCAAATCTACGTTCTATGGAAGAAGATGGACTATTGCTACGTAAGGTCTATCCAGAAGTACCCCCAAGAGTAGAATATACCTTAACAAAAACCGGATATAGTTTAAAAACTATTTTGGATGCTATGCTTTTATGGGGCGACGATTATCAGAAGCAACAAAAAAGCTCTCATTAGAGCTTTTCATTGATTTTCTGCTGTTCGTCTAAGATTCTATCAAATTCTGCTTTCGGTACTGGTTTTGAAAAATAGAATCCCTGCACGATATCACAGCCGATCTCCTCTAAAAATGCTAACTGTTCTTTGGTTTCTACACCTTCCGCAACTGTACGCATATGCAATTCCTTACTTAACTCTACCACTTTTTGAATGATTGCCTTTTGTTTCTCATGATCCTCATGGTGATATTTGATAAATACACGATCAAGTTTTAACTCATCAAAGTGTAATGTCTGTAATAAATTCAAAGAAGAATATCCACTTCCGAAATCATCCATAGATACTTGAAACCCTTTATTGTGTAAGGCATTCAGTGTTTCCATAAGTACCTCCATGTTTTTCAAGGCAACACTTTCCGTAACTTCAAGTACGATCGATGCCGCAGAAACTTTATGGCGTTTTAAAATATAATCTAATTCATCTAGATAATTGGAGCGATAAAATAATAGTCTTGATTGATTCACGTTAATTTGTTTGACAGGATATCCTTTTTCCATCCATTCATCCATAAAGGTACAAGCTTTGTCTAAAATATACATATCTAGTTCTGTGATAAAGCCGTTTTCTTCAAATAATGGCACAAACTCATCCGGATATATGATGTTCCCATCCATATTCCAACGAACCAAAGCCTCAACACCCGTAATCTGTTTACACTTCAAATCATATTTCGGCTGTAGATATACTTCGAATTCTTCTTCCTTCAAGGCTTTTTCCATTCTCGCTTCTATCTGTGTATAATGTTGTATTTTTTCATAAAGTTGATCATCATAAATACAATACCATGAAATTCCTTCTTGTTTACATTTTTTTAACGCCATCATTGATCGACTTATGATCATTTCAATAGGATACATTGCATCTTGTGCATTCATAATTTTAATTCCACAATCACAATGAATATAGAAATGTTGAAGAGGATGAATGTGATATGTTCGTATCTCTAAGAACAGTTGTTCTAATCTCTCTAAAATAACTTCACGATCCTGCTCATGCAAAAACATACCGAAGCAATCTGCGCTATCACGATAATATAATTCATCATCATTTAAGTGATGCGTCATACATTGAGCAATGTGTTTTAAAAATTTATCTCCACTACGATAGCCAAATAATTCATTGACCATTTTAAAATTTGTGATATCAAATACCACCATCGTATAGTCCGTAGACTGTAATAGGATACGTTCCCCTTCCATCATAAATTTCGTTTTTGTATAAATTCCTGTTAAATCATCAAAATAAGCCAATTGTTCCAATGATTTTCTACCCTTTTCAATAATCGTAAAAATATATCGTAACAACGCAGTTAATAAAATAATAATGACAAGTATCGCACAAATCGCCATCTTAGATACAAATTGGATATCTTTTGTTAAAAGTGAATTTGGAATCGCACTGACAACTACCCAATCATTGATTTCCAAAGGTGTAAAGAATGCACGATATTCTACTCCACCTTGTGTATAAAGAAAGGAACCGTTTTTTCCTTCTAATAACTCTTGTTGAACCGTTTTTTTGCTCACCGCATCTTTGAAATCCAATAAGAAAATAGAAGTATAATCTGAATTAGGATCTCGTTCACTTCTTATGACAAGATCGCCATTGCTTTTTATAATAGTTGCGAATCCATTTCCAAGTGAAGGTAAATCAACGATAGAACGATATACATTAGAAGCATTTACTGCACATAATGCACCAATAAGCTCTTCATGTTGATATATTGGAACCGCATAAACATTAATATATCCATCACCAAATGAATCCTTGAGTGTTTCAGAAACAACTCCCTTTCCTGTCAACACCTGTTTTACATAATGCATCTTGCTTAGATCTGCATCTTCGATCAAACTACCATCAATATCTACCAAACTTGCGATACCGTTTAATTCAATAAATCCCATTCGCATGAATCTGTTATTCTCATTCTCATTTCTCAGCATTTCCATCAATTCATCTTTGTCTATATAATCCTCTGCGCCGATAATGGTTGCCATACCCTGCAACGTTTCTAAATCCCCTTCGACCTGTCTTACAATTGAGGTCTTATATTGCAATGTCATCTGCGTTAAGAATTCATCCGTTTTCTCTGTTTGATGTTTATTGATTCCATTCAAAATATATAAACATGAAATGACCAAAACGGTCATCACAAAACCGACGATGATGATGGAAGTTCTGATTTGCTTATCCCTTCGTTTCATTAAAATGATCCTCCGACATATAGTATTAGTATATCATTTCTGATTATTCAATTATAGTTTTTTGTATAGAATTCATAAATTTCATGATTTTCTTCACTATTTTTCCAAAAATACATTCCTATATCTAAGTTTATAACAAATTTTTTGTTTTTTATCATAATAAGCTAGTATTGGTAGTCATAAAAAAAGACCTTAATTGCGATAAGATCTTACTATTGTGTGCCACCCATAAATTAATCCAAAGCATTCATATGACGAATTCCATAACAAAATGCCTCAGGCTCTTTATCTACATCATCCTACACTTTTATGGACATCTAATCCAAAAACTATCCATATACCAAAAGTTTTTGGAGTGTATATCCCAAAACTTTTATATCCAGCATAGTTTTAGGAATTCTCATCATAAGAAAGGACCTTTCAGACAAGGTCCAATCATATCGAAATAATTTTGTTATGTACACATTCTTAAAAGTGCTTCTATTTCGTCAAATTTATAAATTATAATCCTTATGAATATCAGCAAATACCTTACTAACAGACTTTGTACGTCCCTCTTTCATATCCTGATATCCTTTTTCTAATTCCTCGTTTCGTTGTTCCTCTGATAACAGGCTGAACTCCACAAGGCCTTTCATCTTCGATTCAATAATTGCATATGATTTATTTGTTTTCGTCACCATAATACTCACTCCTTCCAATCATAGTACTTTCTATTTCTATTATAGTTATTTATAAGTAAAATGGCAATGCTGTTTCATATTTTCAAAACTAGATATGCGTGCTTTTTCTATTTATCACACTATCCTTACATATATGCATTGATTTGACATGAACTACTTAATCTGTAAAATCAACCTTTTGATATGTATCGTTTTCTTTTTTCCATAGCGTTAGTTTTATTTTTATATCTGAGGTAGAGGAAACACTATCTTTTACATGAATTACGTCATAAGTTAATGTCTTATCTGCGCTATCTTTTGTAATAAACTGTTTGCTCTTATCCTGTATCATCGATTTTATGAAATAACGAGTACCATCGCTTTGTATCAACCATCCCTTTGGAATTTGTAACACAGTTCCAGCATTTGAATTATCTTGATCACTGTCATTATCATAAAATTTATTTTAAATTTTTACTAAAAAGATTGATTTGTTTGTGAGATATATGATTCAGTAGTAAAATAGTAATGATAAAATGAGGTGAAAAGATGGAAAAGATAATAAAAGTTGGAATTGGAGTTATGATCATAGAAAACAATCACATATTGTTAGGACATCGAATCGTGAATGGAAATGACACAGGTGGTATATTTGAACCAGATAGTTGGTGTTTACCTGGGGGAAAACAAGAATTTGATGAAACGATATTCGAATGCGCAATAAGAGAAGTGAAAGAAGAGACCAATTTAAATGTTTATAATCTAGAAGTTTTTAGTGCTGTGGATGATATTCAACCACATAAACATTTTGTGACCATTCAAATGCTTGCGAAAAATTATAGTGGCGATCTTAAAATAATGGAGCCGGATAAGCAAGATGAATGGAAATGGTTTTCTTTTGATCATTTACCGGAAAGAATATACTCACCATCAAAAAAATTTATTGATGCTTACATTACTAAGCATTTAAAAAATGATGACGATCAATCAGTTTAACCTATTGTATACAGTTAGATCATCATTTTCATCAAGAACAGCAAGTAAGATGTTTTTTATATTTTTTGCATCGATGTCCTGCTTTCTCAATTCTCGATATAACCATCTTTCATCTTTCTTCATCTTGTAGAGATTCTTTTGGATCATCACGCCATCTTGAATAACAGACAATACTTGTATTGGATCTTTTGTTTTCAGATTAAGATCATCATTACGAGTTTTTCTTGCAAACCCTTTTGGTTGAACTGAGATTTTTCCTGTTGGTTCTAGCATAGCAGTGTATACATCATTGATATTGAAATATCCATTATATCGTAAATTACTAAGCAATTCGGAAATTGTCATTTTAGATTTACATAGACCTTCGATGTTTATCGTACCCTTTTCAATTAAATAGATCGGTTCTCCTGTCAAAATCATATTTGCTGATAGATTTTTTTTTGTGATTTTATTCAAAATAAAGCTGACAAAAAGAAATAAAATAATTGCGAATAATCCTGTAGGAAATGCTATATTTGAATTAATGCTAATGGTTGCTGCAATAGAGCCTACCGTAATTCCGGATATATAATCATAGAAACTCATTTGTGCAATTTGTTTTGGACCATTGAAACGTGCCATGATCAACATGACTGTAATCGTAATGATGATACGAATCAATTCTTCAATAAAACTCATAAACATCTGCCTTTCTTTATTTCTTATTACTTAGTTTTGCACATCATTCAATATCTAAACAGAAAAATTGTATAAAAATGAAGAAATAAAAAGTGATATCTAGTATTTGATGATTAACTAGATATCACTTTTTTAACCTATTTACTCAACACCAATTCTATAGCTCATTCCCTAGAATTGGGTGATTTCTATTTTTGTTGTTAAGTAGACACTATTTTGAATGTTTGTATTCCCTATGCTT
>NZ_JBEQZJ010000037.1:0-39450 GCF_045223415.1 Hoskinsella mucinilytica
AAGCGCCTGAGGGGGTAGCGCTTCTTTTGTTTTCTTATTATTTTTTTGAAAGGGAGAAAATATGAATTAATTTTTTGAGGGGAAATTATCATATTTAGTAGCAAGTACCTTATCTTACTTGCTGACTATAGTATACAATGATGATGTCGAAAAAATTTGTAGAAATTATGTATAAGTATGTGAAAAACCAGAAAATCAAAGATTCTCTGGCAAATGATCTAGTAGATTTATGGAAAGCTCGTTTAAATAAGCTACTGCCTGATTCCAATATGTATCATCACTCATTGCGTTTGGTTCATGTGCATCAACACCAATGATAGCATCATTACCAACTTCTGCAGCAATTTCCCAAAATCCAGGATGAGGATATTGTACCGTGTGCATGACATCATTGTAAGCTACACCGTTTAAGTTATACTCTAAAGGAATGGATAAGCGTTTTGCGGCTTCACACAATCTTCTGCTTTCCGTCTTGGCTAGTTGATCAAACACTCTTCTTCCCCTCATAAACAGATCAGGATGTGCCAGATACGCATAAAGACCATATTCCATTCCGGCGATTGCTTCATCAACATAAGCATGTAACATGACATCCTTATCGCATGCTGTACCAAAATATACTCTTTTTTCATCCGTTTTATAATAGTGATTACCAAATATCACGTAATCTAATTGTTTCTCATTTACAAAATTCTGAAGCCACGGCATATATTTAGGAAAATACTCACACTCTAAGCCTATCTTTATTTTTATTTGTTCCTTGTATTTTTCTCTTAACGCTGATATGGAATGATAATAATCATCAAACTGAGAAAGTGGCATTCTCATATGAGCCACAAAATCAGAATCATAGTTCCATGGACAATGATCACTAAAGCCAATCTCTTCAAAGCCACCTTCAATTGCGGCCAATACATATTCTTCATCTGAACCTGAAGCATGCATACAACGTTTCGTATGCATGTGATAATTTGTTTTACGCATAATTTCACCTTTTCTTTACTACATAACTATATCATAGATTTCATTTATCTGCACAGTTTAACGTATTCTTATCTTACCCATTTCCAGCATATTCACAAACGTTTGAACCAACTCTGGATCAAATTGCCGCCCCGCTTGATGCTTGAGTTCCTGAATTGCATATTCAAGAGATTGAGCTTCTTTATAAGAACGCTTACTTGTCATTGCATCAAAGCTATCAGCGATTGCTAAAATCCTGCCTGACATCGGAATATCCTCACCTTTTACTTGTCTAGGATATCCATTTCCATCATAACGCTCATGATGGGTTAATACTGCAGGAATTACATGATCAAGAGATGGTAAATATTGAATAATGCCAGTTGCATTTTCCACATGTGATTTTATGATCTCATATTCTTCTTTACTTAAAGAACCCGTTTTATTCAAAATATTCTCACTAATACCGATTTTACCGATATCATGAAGAAGTGCTGCTTCTCTGATCATTTCCACTTCATCCTCATTCCATCCAATTTCATGAGCTAATGCACAAGCATAAGAGGCCACATGTTCAGAATGTGTAAAAGTATAATGATCCTTTGTATCAATTGCTGCTGTTAATGCATAAATCATAGGCGCATATTCAGCATAGATTTGTTCTTTTTCCTTTGTCTTATTAGAAGATGCCTGTTGCCCATTATAAGCAATGACACAATTTTTTCCCATACGCTTCGCATGATATAATGCTTGTCCCGCATTCTCCTCTAATTGACTTTTCGTATCTGCCTGTTCAGGATAACGACATAATCCAATACTTACAGTCATCCGCTTCAATCTTTCATTATCTTTTCCGATTTGAGCCACTTCGATTTGTTGACGCAAATCTTCCAAAAGAGTCATAACCTGCATTTCATCATCTGTATATAATAAAATTGCGAATTCCTTACCACCCATTCTTGCAACATAACCTAAATCTTTTACTGCTTGTTTCATAATAGTTGCACATTGTTGTATCATTTGATCGCAAACAACAGTTCCATGCAATTGATTATATAGACGAACATTATCAAGACTTAACAATGCCAAACTCATATTATCTTGCTTATGAAATGCTTCTTCAAAAATCTCATAAAAGTATCTGCGATTGATCAACTGTGTTAATTGATCAATTCTTGCTTCTCGATAGGCATGATCATATAAACGTGAGTTTTGTACAGCAATGGCACCAATTCTGGCAATACTGATCAGAAAATTCAATTCTTCAACACTTGGTAATTTATTATTAAGTTTATTTGGTAATAAGATTAAACCAATCAAATGTTCTTCTTTGATGGGAATGATAGATGTTATTTTTTCATTCTTTAAAAAATTTTCCTTATGTTTGTTTAGACAATAAGCATCGATTTCCTTATAGATATCTTTATAAAATAGCATTTCTACATCAGTCTCCAACATAGAAATCAAAGGGCATTGTTTTTCCATACAAAGAGAATGGTGCTGAATAAAATTCTCACTCTCAAATAAACAATAACCATCCTGCGCTTCTATAAAAATAAATATTTTTGGTATTGGTATGGTCTCTTGAATGGTCGTTTCCATAGCACTGATGATTTCTCTCAACTGCAAGATTTTTGTCACCTGTGCACTAAAAGATTTTAAATTTTCCGAACGTTGCTGATCTCCTCTGATAAAAATATGATCAAAAAACTTTTTGATGAATACATAAATCAAGACAGTGGATAAAGTAAATAAAATAGAAATCAACAACATGGTATAAATATGTATATCGGTTATATATTGATGTAGGAATTGGTCAATAGGTAGAATGATATAAGAAAAAAGACATATGGAAATCATTGCGCTAATGAAATAACAAACACTTCGATTCACAAGCAAATGTAGATGGAATAATCTTTTCTTGTATAAAACATAAACCATAAAAAATGCATTGATAATCCCACTGATGATATCTATAGGAAATCCTTTTGCGATATCCAATACAATACAAAGATTTCCAGCTAACAAACCTCCCAATCCTATCCAAATAGGATATAATTGACGGATTCGTTCTTTATGATGGCGTATCGATATAGTAACTCTATATGCCATATGAGAAAAACATGCTAGGATAGGAACCATTAACAAATAAGTACCAGGTTGTGAAGAATACACATAGATAATACCGGAAGAGGTACTTAAGCACTCAGGTGGAGCTAGGAAAAATGAAGTCATCGCATTGATCAAAGCAATCACGATGAATACTAATGCCCAAAAACATGCGACCTTTGAGGTTGTATTACCATTTAACTCCTCGAAAAAATAGAAGTAAGCTCCGGGTATCAGCATCAAACCTAAAAAAGATAGATGATACCAAAAGTCAATGGAAGGTCCTACATTACTTCTCATCGCAAATGAAGCACCTGTCCATAGCATCATCGCAACCAAAAGTAACATAAATGCCCTCGTCAAGCGATCTTTTCGACTGGCAGACATTGCTAAAAATAAACAAAGATAGCAAATCAGCGCAATAATAGAAAAAACAGAAAAACCATTCATCAATATTCCTCATTCCATGCATCATAAAACAATTTCCGGTTACAGTTTATCATATTTTATTTATCTTCGTGTAATTTTCCGTTAGAAAAAAAGAAAAAAACTACCCGTAGGCAGTTATTCATAATATACTTTCACAAGATATAATCCTTGTGGCTGAGCTTTAAAACGACAGCTATGCTTATCCTTTGCTTCTAACATGACACGTACATCTTTTTCATCAAGACGATGCTTTCCAGCTTCAATCAAGGTCTGAGCAATCATACGAACCATATATCGCAAAAAACCATTACCTTCAAATATCATACGTATATGATCTGTTTCTTCAATGATATCAAGTCGTGTAATCGTTTTAACACGAGGCTTTCTTGGGTCAATTTTATTACTGGTAAAGCTAGTAAAATCATGTTCTCCTATCAATACCTTTGCGCATGTTTTCATCCTTGATACATCTAGTTCTTTCCATTCTTTTCCCATATATCGTTCATAAAATGGATTTTTGATATCGTTGGTTACCAAATAGTCATAGCGTTTCTTTACAGCATCAAAACGAGCATGAAACTCATCATGTACTTGTGTTACGTGCTGAATACGAATATCTTTAGGTAACAAAGAATTCATTGCTCTAGTCCAATGAAAATCATCCAGTTCTCGTTCACTATCAAAGTGAAATGCTTGCCCTAGGGCATGTACTCCGGCATCTGTTCTACCGCTTGCAGTAATGTCAACAGGATGTCCATGGATGCTTGCAAGTACTTTTTCGATTTCTTCTTGAATGGATATCGTATTGATTTGTTTCTGCCACCCCCCATAGGCATAGCCATCATAACTTACGATTGCAAGGTATCTTGTCATATCAAACTCAAAAAGATCATAACCGCAAGTATGATCATGCTACCAAGTAGTAAAACATAATCTGAATTGTGCATTTTCAATTGTTGATAGCGTGTTCTTGCACGATCTGGAATATAACCTCTGGCTTCCATCGCATAAGCTAGATCCTCTGCTCTTTGAAACGCAGAAACAAACAGTGGAACGATCAAGGATAAAATAGCACGAATTTTTTCCATAAGCTTTCCTTCTTCCATATCAACACCACGACTTGCTTGTGCTTTCATGATACGCTGTGTTTCTTCAATTAGCGTGGGAATAAATCTTAAAGCAATGGATATCATCATTGCGATTTGATGTGCTGGAACGTGAATGACTTGGAATGGTTTTAAGAGATCTTCTATTCCTAGTGTCAGTTGTAAAGGTTTGGTAGTTGCGGTTAAAATAGTTGTCACCATAATCATCAATGCCAAACGAATAACAATATATAACGTTTGAGAAAGGGCACCGCTATATAGTGAAAAGCCTGCAATGGTGAATAAGATCTCTCCATCTTTAATGACCAATACATTGATGATCAATAAAAACACCAGCATAAATAACATTGGCTTCATACTACGCCATAAAAAGCTCAGCTTCAGTTTTCCTAATAAAGCAATACTAACAACAATAGCACCAATGATAAGATATCCGAGATAACCCGCATCGATAAAGATTGCGACCATAACAAATAGCATAGCCATGATCTTGGCTCTTGGATCCATCTTATGAATACAAGAGTCTAATGGAAGGTATTTACCTAATGCGATATCATTCATGACATTTCACCTCCTGAGCAACGATATGAGCCAAATCCTCCATATCAAGCACAGTCTGAGGTATATGAAACCCTCTTGATCGAAGTTCTTCACGTAAGCGAATGACCGCAGGTGGATTGATACGTAAAGTCTTCAATAAGTCAATATCTTCAAAGAAAGAAGTAACATCACAATGCTTTCCGATTTGACCATCCTGTACGACAACGACCTCATCACAATAATTTAATACATGTTCCATATCATGCGTCACGATCAAAACAGTTTTATGATATTTTGTATTCATATCCTGAAACAATTGCATCATATCTTTAGCACCTTGTGGATCTAGTCCGGCGGTTGGTTCATCTAACACAAGAACACTTGGTTCCATCGCTAAAATACCTGCTATGGCGATTCTTCGTTTCTGACCTCCAGATAAATCAAACGGACTACGTTCCATATAGCTTTCATCCAAACCGACAACACTTAATATCTCAGCCGCACGGGCAAGCGCTTCTTCTTCACTAACACCAAAATTCTTCGGCCCAAAGCTGATATCTTTGGCAATCGTTTCTTCAAACAACTGATATTCAGGAAACTGAAACACCAATCCTACCTGTTTTCTCAATGCTTTTAAATTTTTGGGCTTTTCTTTAGCAATGATTTTCTTATCTAGAATCTCAATTTCCCCACCAGTAGGTAACAATAATGCATTTAAATGTTGTACCAACGTACTTTTTCCACTACCGGTTTCTCCTATAATAGCAGTAACCTTTCCTTCCTTAATATCCAGATTAATACCTTTCAAAGCAGCATAGGCAAATGGGGAATCCGGTTGATATGTATGTTCTACTTCTCTAAATGTAATTGGCATACCTCATCCACCACCCTTTCCATGGTTATACAATCTTTTATCTCAATACCTTCTTTTTTTAAAGCCTTCGTAAATTTCAATGCAAACGGTATATCTAATTTTAAATCGATCAACTTTCTTTCTTGAATAAGAATATCTTCGGGTCTCCCTGACATTACGATATGCCCATCATCCATAACGATGACAGCATCACTACCGGCAACTTCTTCAATATCATGTGTAATAGAAATGATCGTCATTTTACTTTCTTTATGAATTTCCTGTATCAATTCATTGATCTCTGCTTTACCTTGTGGATCTAACATACTAGTGGATTCATCAAAAATAATGATTTGAGGTGACATAGCTAAAACACCGGCAATAGCTACACGTTGTTTTTGACCACCCGATAGCTTTGTAGGCTCACTTTGCATATAGGCACTCATATGAACTTTCTCGGCAAATCGCTCTATGATTGGTTGCATCTTACTAGATTCCACTTGATGATTTTCCAAACCGAAAGCAATGTCATCAGCGACCGTAGCACCAATAAACTGATTGTCTGGATTCTGAAATACGATACCGATCTTATCTCTAATATCATACATGGTCTCTTCACTTAATTGGATACCATCCACATAAATTGCACCACTACCCATTTCCAATAATCCAATCAGCAGTTTGGCAATCGTAGATTTTCCACTTCCATTATGACCTATGATCGTAGTATAGCTTCCCTCTTCTATCGCAAAGCTTACATGATCAACTGCATTGACTTCTCCATCATAAGAGAATGTCACATCTTCTACTTTGATTTTTTTCATAACATCACCTCAAAACGCTTTTTCATTATACAACGAAACCCTTTATAACACAATAAACGAAACCTTTAAAACAAACGGTTTTGGAAATCCCGATGATTATGAACACTTGGTAGCGTTATCATTTTATACATACTTCAATCAGCTTTCTTTCAAACTTGATGCTATCAACCTATCAAACCTGAACAGTAGTCTACACGAATCCAGTCATGCTAAAAAAAGCAGAAAGGCAACAAATAAGTTCCTTCTGCTCGTTAGTTCTATATCGTTAAAGTTTTCTTATTGGAAATTGGATTTCTGTCAACCAATCCTCTTCCTTTTCTTTATTCCAAATACCATCAATATAGGATTCTCTTTGATGTCCTATGATTTCATAACCATTATGTTCAATAAACTGTACGATTGCTTCATATGCTTTTGGTAACATTTCATAAGGCCCCTTATGCAACACACACGCTGCCAATGGAACAGAAGGAAGTGTTCTGAATTTTAATTCCCCTACATCTTGTTGCAGTTTGGTTACAGCCTGACATATTTCCACTTGGATATCTCCTGCTTCTTTATACTCTTCATCATAATAAATGGTGAAACAATAATCAGGTACTGCACATTCACAATTTGCCTCTTCCATTAAATATCCCATCTGTGGCATATAATCAAATAAAGCATCGTATCCTGTTAAACAAATACACATGGATGCAATCGTAACCTCTGGTAAGGATT
Source organism: Hoskinsella mucinilytica (assembly GCF_045223415.1). Lineage (NCBI taxonomy): Bacteria > Bacillati > Bacillota > Erysipelotrichia > Erysipelotrichales > Erysipelotrichaceae > Hoskinsella > Hoskinsella mucinilytica. Next base: position 7,545 of record NZ_JBEQZJ010000037.1, read on the forward strand.
TCATTACCACACGATAGCCTTCCTTTCCTTCTTCTTTCGCAAGATAACTTTCAATACCGGCAATTTTTTTCGTTAAATCACTTAGTTCCATCATCAATTCACCTTTCTTTCTTAGGAGAAGCTTTTTCTCGCTTGCACCATTCATTACCTGTTGAATTTCTTCTAAGGAAAAACCAATATCACGCAATGCTAGAATCTGATGCAATACAGGAATTTGATTAGAAGTATAATACCGATATCCATTATGATCATCTACATATTGTGGCTTCAATAATCCGATTTCATCATAATGGCGCAATGCCTTTATGGTGACTCTATTCATTTGTGAAAACATACCAATCCGATAATATCTTTCAGTTTCCTTTTCGATACATGGTTGTGTTATTAGCATAAAAAAACCTCCTTTATTTCCATCGGAAATATCGAATAGAAATGACATATCCGATTAATGTTATTGCGCTTAATATCAAAATAGAAGCTATTACTTGTTGATTCCACGTATTCATAGAAATTGCTTTTAATAATTTAATTCCATGTGTTAATGGAAGGATATCCGCAATTCTTTGTAATACTCCTGGAAATAATTCATAAGGAATACTCGCACCTGAAAGGAATAGCATTGGAAAATAAATCATACTAGATACAACATTCGCAATCTTCACACTAGGACACAATGCCGCAATGATAAAGCCAATGCTGTACATAGATACTAATACCAATAGATAAGCCAACACAAACCATAACAAATTACCTTCCATATGATAATTAAAAAACAATATGGAACATAACGCTATCATACAGGCGGAAAGAATTGCTGTCAATGCCGCAATGATTGCTTGTACCAACAACAGTATCCTTGGGTGTACCGGTGTTACAAAATAATGCTTCAAAATTTTCTTATCACGATAATCCGCAAAGGTCAATGGTAAACCCATAAACGCAGTAGCACAAATACCCACGGTTAACAAGGACGCAAATGCGCTTTGAAGAAATGTCATATCACTTCCTGCCGCATTTTGATTACCGCCAATGATACTAATCAGAAACAATACACCAACTGGCATAACAACACCAAATAATAAACCATCAGGGCATCGCAAAGCCAGTTTTCCTTCTATTTTACATAGCGTTAATATACGTTTCATTTTAATTCCTCCTTCATATAGGATAGATATGCTTCTTCTAAGTTATGATATCCTTGATTGTTTACGATTTCCTGTATCGTTCCCATCTGTATTGCCTTTCCCTGTTTCATCAATAAGATACGATCACACAAATATTGTGCCTCTTCCATATAATGTGTGGTTAAAATCATGGTCATTCCTTGTTGCTTTAAACCTTTGAGTATTTCCCACACAGATCTTCTTGCCGCAACATCCAATCCTGTTGTCAATTCATCTAAGAAAATAAGATCCGGCTTGGAAATGAGTGCCACAACGATGGAAAGCTTTTGTCTTTCACCACCTGATAACTTTTCCACTTTTTGTAAAAGATATTGTTTTAATCCAAATTGTTGAAGCAATTTCAGATAGTCTTCAGGTTGTTCATATAATGCGGCTATTTCCTCACAGACCTCTTTTACTTTGATATGATTAGGATAAGAAGATGCTTGTAGCTGCACTCCTATATGTTGAAATAATAATTTACGTTCTTTTCTTGCTTCTTTTCCCATGATATAAGCAATCCCTTCCTCAGGTTGATGTAATCCGAGTATGGTTTCTATCGCTGTAGTCTTTCCGGCACCATTGTGTCCTAAAATACCAAACACTTCACCCCTTTTTACTTGAAAACTTAAATGATCTACAACTGTTCTTCCTTGAAATTTTTTTGTTAGATCTCGTACATCCAGACAATATTCCATATTCATATTCTCCTTTCCAATAACAGCATACATGCTCCTGTTACAGGAGAGTCAAGCAAAAAAAAATGGTATTATCCATTTTTTCTTTGTGCTGTTTCGAAATATACAGCATCCTTTTTACGATATAATTTTCTAGATACCACGAAGCCTTTGTTACTTTTAAATTGATTATTTAAGAAGTCATAATATGCTCCTGGAGATATAATACCGGAAAGATCGACCAAATGAAGACCTATCACTTTTAATATATTAGATAAGAAGAACACGCAATTACTGGAAACAACAAAGAATGTCTTTAGCTTTCCTTCTTTGATTTTATAAAACTTGGATTTTGGAGAGGTCCGTGTAACACGACTTAAATAATCATCACATGCTCCTTCAAAACTTTCTCCCATTTGCTTCAATTCTTCATCACTATGAAAATCCTCAAATGTAGAAAACACTTCTAAAAGACGCTTATTCAACTTGTCTTTTTGTGTCTCATTTAATGCGATACCAAAACTTATCAATATCTTATTTTCATTGGCAAGACAGTTATGAATATACGTATCTTTTGGTGCTATGATGACTACACCATCTCCCATTGTTCCGAAAAGATGTCGCTCGTGAGGATCATAACAGCCATAGCTGAGCACCAAGCCTCGATAAATCATATCCGCATGTCCCAGCATTGCCGGTCCACTTGGTGCTAGATGTATCAAAACCTCCATATCAATAGGAATATCTTCTTTGATTGCCTCGAACTGTTCCTTTAGCTGATCTTCTTTATCTTTATTTAATAAAGTTCTCATCAAATGTGGAGGAATGATCACAGACATAAATGGAGGTACACTAAGGCGAATCTTATTGTCTAATTTCTCAGCACTGCCACTTGGAATGATTTCTCGAACCAAATCCAATAAAGAGTTTCCTCCATAGATCAAAAAGTAGCATCCCATACAAAAGGATATCAATTCTTCATGCATAAATGGTGAACTGATTAGAAAAAAACTCATAATTAAATCGCCAATTAGATAAACGATGCTATGGATCGGGATAGGTAAATGGTCATGTTGTTTGATCCAAAGGACGATGACTTTTACTATAGCGTGTAATAATATCCATGCTCCAACCAAACGTGGCAATAAGCTAAAAAAAGTAGATGGATATGATAAAGAAATACTTATGGCGATAATCCATATAATGATATCGATCAACTGATTTAATCGATTATCTACTTTACGAAAATTTATGATTAAATTGAATAAGCGTATAATTCCAACCGCTGCTACACCAATCACAAAGGTTGTATAAAGCCAGTTCCACACGGTCAGAGAATCAAAAATAAAGGAAAACCCAAGTACGCAGAAAAACGCACCAGTCGCAAACATGGTAACATAATTAATATTTTTCTTGAACATACGTTTCCCTCTTTCATCGCCTATAATACCATATATTATAGCTTAAATTAATAAATAAGCAAATAGTGAATTCGTATTTACCTGGGACATTTGATCCTCAAAAATATAGAAAAAAAACGTATATGATGGGAATGAATAAATCTGAGGATGATCTATTATATACGATTCGCTTTAAAATTATATGATGAAAAAAAGGATATCCAAATGGAAATGGACATCCTTCTTACTTAATATACAACTTTGCTAACCCATCCTTCATATGTTCCATGACATGCGACTGCTGTATCTGCTAAATAGAACATATTTTCATATAATGTTTCTTTATTAATTGCTGAGATATGCAATACCATTAATTGGAATGCTTCTTCTCCATTGGTAATGACAAATCCCTTATTGATCACTGTATTTTTGAAAGCTTCTAAGTCTTCCATATTGGTGAAGTTTACTTTGTGCTGAACAGGGCGTTCATGGCTATGAACATCGCCATCTATCTCTAATTCTTCAATTACTTTATCAGCTTGAGTACGAATTGCTTCCACCTGTGATCCTGTTAAATGTGGGTATTGATCTGTTGATTCTTTTACCGTTTCTAATGTATCTTCTACAGTTTCTTTGACATCTTCAGCTTTTTCTTCTACAGCTTCTTGTGCATCCTCGATATGAATTTGGAAAGCTTTTGCTCCATCTTCTATATGATCAACTGCATCTTCTAAAAGCTCTTCAGTTCTTTCTTCAAGATTTTTTGCCTTTTCTTTTCCAGTCTCCACAATGTCCTCTGCTGTTTCTTTAATAGCCTCGCAACAACTAGCTGGATCACTGATCGGTCCTTCTTCTACAGCCTCATCATCGTCATCTAATAGACCTTGATCCAAATCAATAATTTGTTTCTGCTCATCCTTTTTCATCTTATACACAGCAAATGCTGCTGCGCCTGCCAATACACCTAATACAGGTATGATTTTTTTCATTATGATCACCACTTTCTTTCTTCTATTGTATCACAAAACCTATCAAATAATACATGAAAACATAAAGAAATTTACATGAAAAAAGCACGATTTACATCATGCTCTTCATTTACTTCTTCTGACTGATTCCGATCCCATCCCCTTGTTCAAGAAATGTTGTATCAAAATCATCTCTTCTTTTTAAATATTCTACGAATCGTGAAATTTTACCGACAAGTTGTCTTAAATTACGGCTAGTTGCTGTTTCAGGATGTTCTACAAAACCATGGAACTTTAGGTTATCTGATATTATGTATCCTTTTGGTTTCAAAAGTGGCTCATATCGCTCAAAAAAGCGGATATATTGTGCTTTTGCAGCATCGATAAAAATCAAATCATAGTTACCTGAAATATCTGCTGTCAAGGCATCCCCATATAATAATGTAATTTGAGTTTCACACGAACTTCTATTTATATAATCTACTGCTTTTTGATATCGTTTTTGATCTCGCTCAATGGTTGTTACATGAATCTGAGAATCTAACATAGCCATACGCATAGCGGAATAACCAATGGCACTTCCAATCTCTAAAATATTTTTTATTTGATGCTCTTTGATGAATGTACACATAAAATCAATTCCTTCTTGTTGCATGATCGGAATATCATTTACTAAAGCATACTGTTCCATTTCCTCTATTAATGTCATACGCTCACCTTTACTTTATAATTTCTATTTGTTTGATGATGTTTTCTGTACGTTGATATAAATCAGATATTGTGACAGATTGGCCATCTACTCCATTTAATCCATGTTGTTTGGCTAATTCATCTGTATAATCGCTAAGTTTGTATACACTGAAATCTTTTCTGGTATTTAAAATATCATTTGCTTCTCCACTATAGTGTGTAATCAAAGGTTCCCATTTTACATTTTCAATTGAAATATCTCCTGATTTATTATCTTTCACAAAGTTAAAGCGTATCATACCAGATAGAACATTATTCACATCTAGCATACCACTCAAGAAATTGCCAAGTGAATATACAACTAAAGTTTGATTTCCATCTTTTCCTTTTACCCACTCTACTGGCTGTATGACGTGTGGATGCTCACCAATCACAACATCAACATCCAGATCAGCGAAAAGTTTTGCGTATTTTTTCTGAAACTCTGCAGGTTCACTCACATTTTCGTCTCCCCAATGTGCAGACACAATTACTACATCGCTTATTTTTTTCGCAGCTGCGACGTCTTTTTTGATTTGATCTTCATCGAAATAAGCTACACTGTAATTATGAGGTGCCTCAATTCCATTGGTTCCATAAGTATATGCTAAAAAGGAAAAACGAATTCCATTACGTTCAATGATACGAATCGTATCTCTATCTTCTTGAGATGTATACGTACCAGCTGTTATGATGCCCTTCTGTTCTTTCCATATTTCACTAGAATGGTCAATTCCTTCTTGATACATATCAAGACAATGGTTATTCGCCGTATTCACTAAATCAAAGCCTGTAGCTGCAACATCTCTTGCGACTTGATCAGGTGAATTAAAGGTAGGATAGCCTGATATTCCTAATTGCTCTCCACCGATAATAGATTCTTGATCTATATAGGCAAGATCTGCCTTTTCTATATCTTCTTTCACATGTTTATACATAGGGGTAAAATCATATTTTCCATCATTCATTTCACCGGCAGCCTTATCTGCTTGAACATATATCATTTCATGAATCAGATTATCACCAACACCAACAAAGGAAACTGCTGTTTTCTCTTGTTCTTCTGTATCTTTTTTTTCTGGTTCAGAATTAGATGTAGTACTGCATGCACAAAGGAGCAGACTCAGAAACAATAAACTAATTTTTTTCATATCACTCTACAACCTTTCTTGCTACATATTCATCTAAGGTCAATCCTTGTTCCTTGATTTCTTTGGCAACTTGCGTTCCAACATATCTTAGGTGCCAAGATTCATATTCATAGCCGGTAATAGAAACCTTATCCTTAGGATATCTTAGGATAAATCCATAATCGTTCATATGATCTAAAAGCCAGGAATAATCTTTTGATTGTTCAATTTCATTAAAATTCTCATCATTAAGCGTAACATCTACTGCTAAACCACTATTATGCTCACTTTGTCCAGGTCTTGCATAATATTGATCTGCATATTCTTTTCCTTCCGTATTCGCATAATAATCATAGAGGTTTTTTTGATAATCATAACTTCGATAACTTGCGATTGCTTTGATGTTGATATCTTCCCTTTTTGCGGCATCTACCAGTTTTTGAAAAGCATCTGCTACCTCTTTTACCAGATATTGAGGTTCACTTTGACAAGAATAATCTTTTCCGATTACACATGCATTAGGTGTCCTAACTAAATTACTTGGTTCATATCCATCTGGTAGTTTATGGTATTTATTAATTACCATTCCTATGTCATCCGTTTTTTGAATTGTATCTACATTGGTAAAATAAGGCTGATCTAACCCTATATTCACATAAGTTACAACATCCTCTACTGACATTTTACCATCATCATAAGCAATATAACGATCTGTTAAGCTATCCTGATAATATGGTAACTCAAAGAATTCATTAATGCGCTTTGCTTCATAACCGGCTTTAACAAAATGATTTGCTTGTTTTAGGTGCTGATTGTTTTCATCAATAGCACAATAAACACTTCCTTTATCTTTGATCAATCCATCTTCATTTTCTTTTAACACAGTTACATTCTCACATGATGTAGTATCTGTAATTCCATATTCTTTTAACTCTTTTTGTTCCTTACTACTGCATGCACTTAAAATAAGCAATAGTATACAACCAATCATCATATATTTTTTCATAGCATTACCTCACGACTACTATTATACCAAGATTTTTGCTGTATGCTTTACAAAATACTTAAAAATAAATTAACTTGCTCCTAAATATTCTTCTAAGGTTAAGCCACTTGCATATACTGAAGAAGCTTGGTCCCCTAAATAGCGTACATGCCATGGTTCATACATATATCCTGTGATATTTTCTTTTCCTTGTGGGTAGCGTATGATAAAACCATATTCATGTGCGTGTTGTGCAAGCCATATTCCTGCAGGGGTTTCTCCAAATTGATAGTTTAATTCCCCAATATCAAACGCCAATCCTGTTTGATGTTCTGAATAGCCAGGTTTTGCAGAATAGCGGTTTGCCGCATCTTCTCCATCGATTGCTACATAGTTATTGTATAATGATGTCTGATAATCATAAGAACGATATCCACTAATCAAAGGCATCGAGAATCCATTTGAGGAAGCTGCATCTTGTAATTGTTTCAATGCTGTGTATGCATTAGCATCAACACCACCACCAAAAGATTTTGGCAATCCATGTTGTTTATTGACAAGTAGTATTCCGTTTACATAGTATGGTGATATTTCGCTAGTGGTCGCTCCTTTTGATGTATTATCCTTATTGGGAGTGTTTGGTGAAACTGATTGGTCTACATTTTCCTCAACATTAATGGTAAAGCTTTGTTTACTTTGGTTATTATGTTGATCCTTTGCATATACAGTAACTATGTATTTACCTGCTTTCTCACAATCAAAGTCAGTTATGATCCAATAATTTAATATTCCTTCTTCTTTAGCGTATTCTAATGCTCCATCTATGGGATCCTTTACTTCTTTGATATTATCATTAGGATCATATTTTTGTCCAAATTTTAATGTAATTAATTCTTTATTCAATTGAATGATCGGTGCTTTTGTATCTCTAACCTCGATTTCATGGGTGATTTTTTTCTCAACATGATCTTTTGTTAATATATATGTTATTTTTTGTTTTCCAATTTTGTGAACATCTATTTGCGGATAATGTTCAATATTTCCTGTCATTGCTTTTATAAGATCTTTAGATGTTAGTTCTTCTTCTCCGTATTCTATTTGTTTTATATCAATAAAGGTAATAGATAATTCATCATAAATATTATCGTTTTTTACTTTCTTATAGAGTAGAAATGCACCAGTAAAGCATAGCAAAATAAGTAAAGTAAAAATACTGATGATGATATATTTTCTTTTTACCCTAAGTTTTTGCTTCACCATAATGAACCTTCTCTCTTTATTATATTATCATACATCAAATATAATAATAAAAAAAGTAAAAAAAAGCATATGAATAAATCACATGCTTTTCATACTTATTTTACTAGTTCAATGATAGCCATTGGAGCAGCGTCCCCGCGACGTACTCTAGTCTTAATAACTCTAGTATATCCACCATTACGGTCTTTATATGCAGGTCCGATTTCATCAAACAATTTTTGTAAAGCAGTTTGTCCTGTTTTTTCATCAACTACAATATCACGAACGTAGCTTGCAGCCTGACGACGAGCGTGCAGGTCACCACGTTTTGCTAATGTGATCAGTTCATCAACAACACTACGAAGCTCTTTTGCTTTCATCTCAGTTGTTTCAATCTGTCCATATGCGATTACGGATGTAGCCATGTTACGTAACAATGCTTTACGGTGATCGGCTTTACGTCCTAATTTACGATTCCACATTGGTATTTAACCTCCTTAGCGATTTTATTCGTATGATTTAAAGCTTAAGCCTAAATCATAGATCTTATCTTTAACTTCTTTTAATGATTTCTTACCTAAGTTTCTTACACGCATCATTTCATCTTCTGTTTTCTGTGTCAGCTCTTCAACAGTCTGAATACCTGCACGTTTTAAACAGTTATAAGAACGAACGGATAAGTCAAGATCTTCAATCATCATCACAAGTCCTTTGTTCTGTACTTCTCCCTGTGCTTCCTTCATTACAGAATCCATATCATTTACTGCTTCATCAACACTTGTCAATAATTCTAAATGATCGATAAGTATTTTTGATGAAAGAGCTAAAGATTCTGCAGGTGAAATAGAACCATCAGTCCATACTTCTAGAACAACTCTATCATAATTAGCGTTCTGCCCAACACGAGTAGGCTCTACATTATAGGCAACCTTCTCGATTGGAGTATAGATAGAATCAGTATAAATGATTCCTAAAGGCTGGTTAGGTGTCTGATACAGTTGTTTGTTCGTGTCTGCATTCACATAACCACGTCCAATACGAGCCTGCAATTCCATTTCTAACATTCCGCCTTCTTCCAGAGTACAAATGTGTAAGTCTTTGCTTAAAATTTCTACTCCTTCAGGACAGATGATGTCAGCGCCAGTCACATCACCAGGACCTTGTTTAGAAATTCTCAATGTATAAATTTCATCATCTTGAATTTCCATAACAAGTGTTTTGATATTTAAAATGATTGTCGTTACATCTTCTACAATTCCAGGGATTGCAGTAAATTCGTGATAAACACCATCAACTTTAATTGAAAATACAGCGCCCCCTGGTAAAGAGGAGAGCAAAACACGTCTTAGTGCATTCCCAATAGTTGTTCCAAAACCTCTTTCCAGAGGCTCAAATACAAACTTACCGTAATGTTCTGAATCAATATATTCTCTTACTTCAAAATGTGCACGTTCGAATTTTTGCATACGTTTACCTCCTCAGATTTATAGGTTAATGATTAACCACGTGGTCGTTTAGGTGGACGACAACCGTTGTGAGGAATTGGAGTTACATCGTTGATCATTGTAATTTCAAGTCCTGCTACCTGCAATGCTCTTACAGCCGCTTCACGTCCAGGTCCTGGACCTTTCACGTTTACAGAGATTGTTTTCATACCGTTTTCTATTGCTGCTTTACCTGCAGCTTCTCCAGCCATCTGTGCAGCAAAAGGAGTGGATTTACGAGAACCCTTGAATCCTAATGCTCCAGCACTTGACCATGCTACAGCGTTTCCATTTTCATCAGTAATAGTAACGATGGTATTGTTAAATGTTGAGTGGACATGAGCACATCCACGCGCAATATTCTTACGTGCCTTACGTTTACGAGCGCCGGCTTTTACATTCTTTGCCATATTTTACTTCCTCCTATCGTCCTATTTCTTTTTGTTTGCTACGGTACGAACTGGACCTTTACGCGTACGAGCATTTGTTTTAGTACGTTGACCGCGAACTGGCAATCCTTTTCTATGACGGATTCCACGGTAGCATCCGATTTCCATTAAACGTTTGATATTTAATGCTGTTTCACGACGTAAATCACCTTCAACTTTGATTCCATCGATTTCGTTACGGATTGCATTTACCTGTTCTTCAGTTAAATCTTTTACACGAGTATCTTCGCTGATACCTGTTTTTGCTAGAATCTGTTCCGCTGTTGTGCGTCCGATTCCGTAAATATACGTTAATGACACTACGACGCGCTTGTCGCGTGGTAAGTCAACACCTGCAATACGAGCCATTTTACATTACACCTCCATTAGTTTCCTTGTCTTTGTTTGTGTTTTGGATTTTCGCAAATAACCATGACACGGCCTTTACGTTTGATAATGCGGCACTTATCGCATATTGGTTTGACAGATGGTCTTACTTTCATGCGTTTTCCTCCTTAAATTCACGACTTATTTGTGTCGGAATGTGATACGCCCACGTGTTAAATCATATGGTGAAATTTCTACAGTTACACGATCCCCTGGTAAAATGCGGATGTAGTTCATGCGGATTTTACCAGAAACGTGAGCCAGAATTTCGTGTCCGTTCTCCAGTTTCACCTTGAACATTGCGTTTGGCAGAGTATCTATAACTACTCCGTCAATTTCAATAACATCTTGTTTACCCATTATCTGGACGTTCCTCCTTATTTAGTGTTGTGAGTATTTCATACCCGTTTTTTGTAATGACAATCGTATGTTCATAATGGGCTGATAGGCTTTTATCTTTACTGATGACGCCCCAGCCGTCCGCTAATACTTTTGTCTGTGGTCTGCCCGCTAGAACCATCGGTTCAATCGCAAACGTCATACCTTCTTTTAACAGAATACCATGACCTGCCGGACCAAAATTTGGAACTGTCGGATCTTCATGGACAGAAGTTCCAATACCATGACCTGCATAATCGCGTGGAATCGAATATCCATGTGCATACACATATTCACCGATTGCATGCGATATATCAGTTAAATGATTCCCAGCTTTTGCCTGTTTTAAACCTTCATATAAAGATTCCTCACTAATGCGCAGTAGGTTTTGTACTTCCTTACTGACATTACCTACAGCGTATGTCCATGCTGAGTCTCCATGGTACCCATGATAACAGGCACCGATATCTACTGAAACAATGTCTCCGTCCTGTAAAATAGTATTATCTGGAATACCATGTACTAGAACGTTGTTTACTGAGACACATGCAGCTGCCGGAAATCCATACAAACCTTTAAAAGATGGATAAGCATCATTGGCCAAAATCACATCTTCAACGATCTGATTGATCTGCTTTGTAGAGATTCCCGCTATGATTGTATCATAAATTGCTTTATGTGCCAATGCTACAATTCTTCCAGCTTGTCTCATGTTCTCAATTTCTTGGTCTGTCTTACACCGAATCATCTATTTCTCCAAGGCAGCCAAGACATCAGCCCAAACATTTTCGATTTTCTGACCAGCATCTATATGTTCAACAATTCCCTTTTCATCATAGTAATCTAAGACAGGAGCTGTTTGAGAGCTATATTCTTCTAATCTTACTGTTAGGCTTTCAACTGTATCATCTTTACGCTGATACAATTCTCCACCACATTTATCACAGATACCATCCACTTGTGAAGGATGATTTGTGACGTGATAGATTTCTCCACATTCCTTACATAAACGACGTCCTGTGACACGTGATGCAAGTTCGTTGAAATCAATTTCCATCGCAATAACTTTGTCAATTGCCAAATCAGTTCCCTGACTTAACTCATCAAAAGCTTTTGCTTGATCTAAAGTTCTAGGATAACCATCCAATAAGAAACCATTTTTCTTATCTTTTAGTTTTTCCAAATAACTCTTTACCATATTGTTTACAACTTCATCAGGAACAAGCAATCCCTTATCCATATAACTTTGTGCTAAATTTCCAAGTTCTGTCTTGCTACTGATTTCACTACGGAAGATATCTCCCGTAGAAATGTGGTTTACATTGAATTTTTCAACAATTTTTGATGACATGGTACCTTTTCCAGCACCAGGTCCTCCCATAATTAGAATATTCATACGAGTTCACCTTCTATCGTTGTAAGAATGAACTGTAGGATTTTTGAGTCAGTCTTCCTTCGATCTGTTTCACAGTTTCCATTGCAACACCGACTACGATGATGATTCCAGTACCACCTATTCCCATTGAGGAAGGTAGATTTAATCCAGGAATTAATGGAAGAGCATGTGGTAATACAGCCACAAAGGCTAAACCAAGAGATCCTAATACAGTGATTCTATTTAATACCTTATTAATATACTGTTTTGTTTCAGATCCTGGGCGAATACCTGGAATATAGGTTCCGCTTTTCCCAAGATTTTCTGCAATTTTTTCCGGATCTATTTGCAAGTGTGTATAGAAGAAGGTGAATAATATGGTTAATATAACATATAATAGCAAACTTACTGGAGTCTGCATACCTAAGAAATATTCCAAAGTATCTACCCAACCTGCACTTGTAAACATTCTAATGATCTGTAATGGAGCAACCATCAATGCGGAAGCAAAGATAACCGGAATAACGCTTGCACTATTGATTTTCAGTGGAAGGTATGTCATATCCTTTTTCCTTGCTGCTACTGTACTACTTGTATATTGAATTGGTATCTTTCTTTCCGCTGTTTGCATCCAAACAACAAAAATGATGATAAATAAATATGCAAGAATGTACAGTGAGAACATCAATACTCCATTAAAGGTAGCAGAGCTACTACTTGTATCAACCATTGTTTGCCATGCAGTTTGAAACTGATGAGGCAAACGAGCAATGATACCAGCAGCAATCAGCATGGATACACCATTACCAATTCCCTTCATAGAAATACGATCACCAATCCATAACAGGAACATACTTCCTGCTGTAAGAATTGTTGCAATATAAAGTATGGTAGATAGAGAACTTCCTCCAACAATCAAACTTGTATATTGTTTTGAAAACCCATATACCATTGTTGATGCTTGAAAGAATCCTAATACAACAGCTAAATAGCGTGTATATTTATCAATCTGCTTTCTACCAGTTGCGCCACCCTTGGATAGTTCTGTCAAAGCAGGAACTACATCCATGGAAAGCAATTGAATAATGATGGAAGCAGTGATATAAGGCCCAACACCTAACGCAAAGATAGATAATTGTTCTAATCCACCACCACCAAGCAAGTTGATCATAGCAAATAGGGAGCTGTCTTGCAATCCTGCAACCAGTTCTTTCGTGTCTACACCAGGAACTGTGATTGCCGTTCCAAAACGGAAAATAAACAGCATTGCAAGAGTAAAGAGAATTCTTTTACGAATCTCTTTATTCTTCAACATGCCCTTTAAGGTGCCAAACATATTAGATAACCTCTGCTTTTCCGCCTGCTTGCTCAATAATAGTTAAAGCTGATTTAGAGAATTTATTAGCTTTTACAGTTAATTTCTTTTCCAATTCACCTTCACCTAAAATCTTAATTCCATCTAATTCTTTTTTAACTAATCCAGTTTCGATTAACAATTCTGGAGTTACTTCTGTACCATCTTCAAAACAGTTTAGACTTGCAACATTTACAATTGCAAATACTTTACGGTTGAAGTTTGTAAAACCTCTCTTAGGTAAACGTCTTGCTAAAGGAGTCTGTCCACCTTCAAAACCTAAGCGTACTCCGCCACCTGATCTTGCGTTCTGACCTTTATGTCCTTTACCAGCAGTTTTACCATTACCTGAACCATGTCCACGTCCGATACGTTTCTTATTGGTTCTAGCACCTTCTGTATAACTCATTTCATGTAATTTCATGTTCAATTCCTCCTATTAACCGCGAATTTCTTCTGGTTTTTTACCACGGAGACGAGCAATATCTTCGATCGTTTTCAGATCTTTCAATGCTGCAATCGTAGCACGCACCATGTTGATTGGAGTACGGCTTCCTAAACATTTAGAAAGAATGTCGTTGATTCCTGCAAGTTCCAATACGGCACGAACAGGTCCACCAGCGATAACTCCGGTACCTTCAGAAGCAGGGCGAAGGAAGATTTCTCCAGCACCATATGTTCCAGTGATTTCGTGAGGAATAGTAGTTCCTACAACAGGCACTGTAAAGACATTTTTCTTAGCATCCTCGATAGCCTTTTTGATTGCATCAGGAACTTCGTTTGCTTTTCCTGTACCAAAGCCAACACGGCCTTTTTTATCACCGATAACAACTAAGGCAGCAAAACGGAAACGACGTCCACCTTTTACTACTTTTGTTACACGGTTAATGGTTACAACGCGTTCTTCAAATTCTTTTTCAGCATCGCGATTTCTTCTTGGTTTACGTTCCATTCGCATAACCTCCTAAAATTTCAATCCGGCTTCTCTAGCCGCATCAGCTAATGCTTTTACTCTACCTGTGTACACATATCCACCACGGTCGAATACAACATTTGTGATATTTGCTGCTACAGCACGTTTTGCAATTTCTGCACCAACTGCTTTTGCAGCCTCCACGTTACCACCATTAGCGATTTTCATATCTACACTGCTGGCAGCAACCAAAGTTTTTCCATTTACATCGTCAATGATCTGCGCATGAATGTGCGTATTTGAACGGAAAACGTTCAGGCGGGGACATTCAGGAGTACCACTGATTTTGGTACGAACACGTACGTGACGACGAATTCGTTCGTCATTTCTAGATACTTTCTTAAGCATTGTTCAATTTCTCCTTTCCCACTATTTCTTACCTGCTGTTTTACCTTCCTTACGACGGACATGTTCGCCTTTGTAGCGAATACCTTTTCCTTTGTAAGGTTCTGGTTTTCTGACAGCACGTACATTTGCAGCGAATTCACCAACGCGTTGTTTGTCAATTCCTGTTACTTTGATATCAGTTGCAGAAGGACATTCAACCTTTAATCCTTCTTCAATTTCAAATTCAACTGGGTGAGAATAACCAACATTTAATGTTAATTTTTTTCCACTTATAGCAGCACGGAAACCAATACCAACCAATTCAAGATCTTTTGTAAATTCATTGGTAACACCTTCTACCATATTGTTCAATAAAGCACGAGTAGTACCGTGTAACTGTTTTGTGTGTTTTTGCTCGTTTGGACGAGTTACTGTTAATGCATCCCCATCAATCTGGATTCCCAGATCAGGGTTAAACTGACGAGTTAAAGTTCCTTTAGGACCTTTAACAGTCACCTCATTCCCTTCAGCAATTGTAATTTCAACGCCAGCAGGAATGGTAATCGTTTTATTACCGATACGTGACATATTCTTTCCTCCGTATATTTATGCGATTACCAAATGTAAGCGATGACTTCACCGCCAACATGTTTAGCTTTCGCTTCTTTATCTGTCATTAGACCGTGAGATGTAGAGATAATTGCAATTCCTAATCCGTTTAATACACGAGGGATGCTATCCACTTTAGCGTATACACGTAAACCAGGTTTTGAAATTCTCTTTAATCCACTGATTACTTTTTCATTGTTAGGACCATATTTTAGCGTGATAGTGATTGTTTTCTTAACATCACCCTCTGTGCTGTAATCTGTAATGAATCCTTCATTTTTCAAAATCTTTGCGATTTCTTTTTTCTCTTTATTTGCAGGGATTTCTACTGTTTCGTGACGAGCCTGAACTGCGTTACGAATTCTAGTAAGCATATCTGCAATCGGATCTGTCATTATCATCATGACTGTATTCCTCCTATCTGATTACCAACTTGCCTTTTTTACACCCGGGATCTGGCCTTTATAAGCTAGTTCACGGAAGCAAATACGGCATAGTTTGTATTTACGTAAAACTGAGTGAGGACGGCCACAACGTTCACAACGTGTGTACTCACGCACCTGGAACTTTTGAGGACGTTTAGATTTATTGATCATCGCTTTTTTTGCCATATTTCAAGTCCTCCTATTTCTTGAAAGGCATACCTAATTCTTCAAGTAATGCCTTAGCTTCTTCGTTTGTTTTTGCTGTAGTAACGATAACTACATCCATACCACGTACTTTATTAACTTTATCGTAGTTGATTTCAGGGAAAATCAGCTGTTCTTTTACACCTAATGTGTAATTTCCACGTCCATCGAAAGATGTAGCTGATACTCCACGGAAGTCACGAACACGTGGCAAAGAAATGTTCATAAGCTTATCTAAGAAATCGTACATTTTTTCTTTTCTTAGTGTAACCTTACATCCAATTGGCATACCTTCACGCAATTTGAAGTTTGCAATTGATTTTTTTGCTTTTGTTACAACTGGTTGTTGCCCAGTGATTTGTGCAAGTTCAGCAACAGCTTCTTCTAACAGCTTAGGATTTGCAATTGCTTCACCAACACCCATGTTGATTACGATTTTTTCAACAGCAGGAACTTCCATAACTGATTTATAGTTAAACTTCTTCATCATGTTAGGTACTACTTCCTCTGTGTATCTTTTATTTAGGCGGTTCATCTTTTAACCTCCCCTACTTAACAGTAGCGCCAGTCTTTTTGTAGACGCGTACTTTCTCTGTATTGCCTTTTTTGTCAGTTTCGAATTTGATACCAACACGGCTAGCTTTTTTTGCTTTTGAATCGTAAGCCATAACATTAGATACATGGATAGGAGCTTCCTTCTCAATGATTCCACCATCTGGATTCTGCTGAGTTGGTTTCATATGTTTTTTAACAATATTAACCCCTTCTACGATTACTTTGTTTTCCTTAGGGAAAACCTTTGTTACTTCTGCAACAGTGCCCTTGTAAGCACCTGTAATAACTTGAACCTTATCACCTTTTTTGATTTTCACAAAGACACCTCCTTATAGTACTTCTGGTGCCAAAGATACAATTTTCATGAAATCTTTGTCACGAAGTTCTCTTGCCACAGGCCCGAAAATTCTGGTACCACGTGGTGTTTTATCATCCTTAATTAGGACAACTGCATTGTCATCAAATTTAATGTATGTTCCATTGTCACGACGAACGCCACGTTTTGTACGAACGATAACACCTTTGACAACATCACCTTTTTTTACAGTTCCACCAGGAGCAGCCTGCTTAACAGCACAGACAACGATATCCCCGATGTTTGAAAACTTTCTAACGCTTCCACCTAAACAACGGATAACTAATACTTCTTTAGCACCTGTGTTGTCAGCGACGCGTAATCTACTTTCATTCTGGATCATGAATGTCTACCTCCTAGCGCCTACAGCTGTACAGCTTTTTCAACGATTTTCACTAGACGGAAACGTTTTGTAGCAGACAATGGACGAGTTTCCATAATATCTACTCTATCTCCGATTCTAGCTTCATTATTTTCGTCATGAGCTTTGAATTTTTTAGAATATTTAACACGTTTGCCATATAATGGATGAACTTTCTTAGTTTCTACAACTACAGTAATTGTTTTATCCATTTTATCGGAAACGACAGTTCCACGATATACTTTACGGTTAGATCTTTCCATAACTTAGTGATCCTCCTTAATCCTGGTTACTAAGCTCACGCTCAGTTAACACGGTTTTCATACGAGCAATATCTTTTTTCACAGTTTTCATACGTGCTGTGTTAGCCAACTGCCCTGTTGCTTGTTGGAAACGAAGATTAAAAAGTTCATCTTTAAGCGCTTCGATCTCTTGTAAAATTTCAGTGTTGCTTTTTTCTCTGATCTCTTTCGCTAACATAATTACTTCTCTCCTTTTCTAACAACAAATTTTGTTTTTACTGGTAATTTATGAGAAGCCAAACGGAATGCTTCACGTGCAACTTCTTCATCAACACCTGCAATTTCAAACATCATACGACCTGGTTTTACAACTGCTACCCATCCTTCAGGAGCACCTTTACCAGAACCCATACGTACTTCAAGAGGTTTTTTCGTAACTGCCAAGTGAGGGAAGATACGAATCCAAACTTTACCACCACGTTTCATATAACGTGTCATGGCAATACGAGCAGCTTCAATCTGGCGGTTTGTAATATAAGCACCAGTATCAGCCATTAAACCATATTCACCAAAAGATACTTCACGACCTGCTTTTGCGCGTCCTTCGTAGCTCAAACGGTGAGGTCTTCTATATTTTGTTCTCTTAGGCATCAACATAATTTAGTTTCCTCCTTCCGCTTTCTTAGGAGCAGCTCCTGCTGCAGCATTGTTGTTTCTCTGGTTATTTCTATTACCACGGTTATCTCCACGGTTGTTACGACGATTGTTTCTACGACGATCGTTCATGTTATTCTTTGGTGCTTCTGGCTCAGTTACCATCTGTCCAGGCAATACTTCACCACGACAAATCCAAACTTTCACGCCTAAACGTCCATAAGTCGTACTAGCTTCTTCCCAAGCATAGTCGATATCTGCACGCAATGTATGCAAAGGAACAACACCTTCAGCATAACCTTCAGTACGAGCCATATCAGCTCCTCCCAAACGTCCGCTAACAGCAGTTTTGATACCTTTTGCACCAGCTCTCATCGTTCTCTGAATTGCTTTTTTCTGAGCAGTACGGAATGATGCACGCTGTTCTAACTGGTCTGCAATGCTTCTTGCTACAAGTTTAGCATCCAAATCAGGGTTGGCAATCTCAAGAACTTTGATGTAGATGTTCTTGCCACCTGTTAATTTTTCCAGTTTTTTCTTTAAACCTTCGATGTTTTCTCCGTTCTGTCCAATTACAACACCTGGACGAGCAGTACGGATCATAATTTCAACACGGTTTTTAGAACGTTCAATTTCAACTCTTGAAACGCTTGCTGCTTTTAATTCAGCAAACAGGAATTCACGAATCTTTACATCTTCTAGTAATAAATCGGCATAATCCTTGTCAGCGTACCATCTTGACTCCCAGTCACGAATGACACCAACACGTAATCCGATCGGACTAACTTTCTGTCCCATGGGCTACCTCCTTAATCACGCTCGTCAACCACTACGGTAATGTGGCTGGTGCGTTTGTGGATTGCACTTGCAGATCCTTTAGCACGTGGCATAAAACGCTTTAAAGTTACACCTTCATTAGCGTAGCATGCTTTCACGTATAATTTTTCTTCATCCATATCATTGTTATTTACTGCGTTAGCTACTGCAGATTTCAACACCTTACCAATTGCTTCTGCCGCAACGTTTGGTGTGAACTTTAAGATAGCAGCTGCTTCAGCAGCATCTTTCCCACGAATCAAATCGATAACAATACGAGCTTTTCTAGGTGGGATACGTAATGTTTTCGCTGTTGCTTTTACTTCCATTTTAACGTTTCCTCCTTATCGTTTTGCTTTCTTGTCATCATCGCCATGCCCACCATATTTGCGGGTTGGCACGAATTCGCCAAGTTTGTGACCTACCATATCTTCTGTTACATAGACAGGCAAGTGTTCTTTCCCGTTGTAAACGGCAAATGTATGTTCCACAAAGTCTGGGAAAATTGTTGAACGACGTGACCAAGTTTTAATAACTTCTTTTTTACCAGCTGCATTCAATGCTTCCACTTTCTTCATCAAGTGGTCATCACAGAATGGGCCTTTTTTCAAACTACGACTCATTTTTCATTTCCTCCTTTGCCTATTTGCCATTACGACGACGAACGATTAGTTTCGTTGAAGCCTTCTTAGTGTTACGAGTCTTGACACCCATAGCTTTTTTGCCCCATGGAGTCATTGGAGATTTACGTCCTACTGGAGTACGTCCTTCACCACCACCATGAGGGTGATCGTTAGGGTTCATAACAGAACCACGAACAGTTGGGCGAACACCTTTCCAACGCATACGTCCAGCTTTACCATAGTTAACAAGACTGTGGTCTTCGTTTCCTACGATACCGATCGTAGCACGACAATTAGACAAAATTTTACGAACTTCACCAGAAGCTAAACGTACAGTAGCGTATTTATCTTCAATACCCAAAATCTGTGCGCTTGTTCCAGCTGAACGAGCTAACTGTCCACCTTTACCAGGTTTTAACTCGATGTTATGAATGAAAGTTCCTTCTGGGATATCTTTCAATTCCAAAGAGTTACCAACCTTGATATCAGCACCTTTACCAGATAAGATTGTAGTTCCTACAGTCAAACCCTTAGGTGCGATGATGTAACGTTTTTCACCATCTGCATAATTCACTAATGCAATATTTGCAGAACGGTTTGGATCGTATTCAATTGTTGCTACTTTAGCAGGGATACCATCTTTATTTCTTTTGAAATCGATGATACGGTAGCTTCTCTTGTGTCCACCACCCTGATGGCGAGTTGTAATACGTCCGTTGTTGTTACGTCCACCTTTGCTTTTCAAAGGGGCTAACAAACTTTTTTCAGGCTTGTCACAAGTAATTTCTTCTCTTGACAGGCTTGTCATCCCACGACGACCAGGAGTGGTCGGCTTATACTTCTTAATTGGCATGTGTCAATTTCCTCCTTACGCAATATTTATTCAGGAAATAGCGTGCTTCTTCCTGATCTTATTTAGCTTCTTCGTCAGAGCCAAATAAATCGATATCCTGTCCCTCAGCGATTTTTACATATGCTTTACGAACAGCTTTCGTTTTTCCAACGTATTTACCCATTCTTTTTTCTTTAGGCTTTACGTTGACGATGTTTACTTTTTCAACATCTACACCGAAGACTTTTTCTACGGCTTGTTTTACAAGAACTTTGTTAGCTCCTTTTTTTACTTCAAATGTCACCAAATTGTTTTCATCCATATATCTCATTGTCTTTTCAGTAATGATAGGACGAACAATAATATCTTTATAGTTATCCATTATGCAAGTGCCTCCTCAACATCTTTTACAGCAGCTTCTGTAAAGACGATTTTGTTAGCATTTACGATATCGTAAACATTGATTCCATCTGCAGTCAACATCATCATTGTTGGGATGTTTCTCATACTTAGGAATGCATTTTCAAAATCTTCACCTTCAGATACTACGAATAATGTTTTCTTAGGTGCGTTGATGTTAGTGATAATTTCATTGAATGCTTTAGTTTTAGGTGCTTCCAACTCAAATTTATCAACAACGCTCATTGCGTTTTCTGCAACTTTTTCAGATAAAACTGATTTTAGTGCAAGACGACGAACTTTTTTGTTAAGTTTGTAGCTATAGCTTCTTGGAGTAGGACCAAATACAATTCCTCCACCTCTCCACTGTGTAGCACGAATGGAACCTTGACGAGCACGTCCAGTTCCTTTTTGACGCCAAGGCTTACGTCCACCACCACGTACTTCTGTACGGTTTTTAGTGTCATGTGTTCCCTGACGAGCTGATGCACGCTGCATAACGATTGCATCGAAGATACATTGCTGATTTGGCTCGATGCCAAATACTGTATCGGCAAGAGTAATTTCGTGTAGCTCTTTACCAGCTTGGCTTAATACGACCATCTTAGGCATCTTTTATTCCTCCTCTTTCGTGTAGTCTACTAAAGTGACAGCCTCACTGTTTCCTTTAGAAGTTTTTGCAGACTGTACCATAACCAATCCACGTTTTGGTCCAGGCACATTTCCTTTGATTAATAGGTAGTTGTTTTCAACATCAACCTTGATTACTGTAAGATTCTGATTAGTGGTTCTGTATCCACCTTCTTGACCAGCCATCATAGTTCCCTTTAAGATTTTACCCTGTCTAGAAGTAATACCATTTGTAGCAAGAGAACCGATGTGTCTGTGATGTCCTGAACCATGGCTCTTAGGACCGATTTTCGCATTGTTACGAACGATTGTTCCCATGAAACCTTTACCTTTGCTAGTTCCAATAACATCAACTGTTTCACCAGCGCTGAAGATATCAACCTTCACTTCATCCCCTAAGTTCAAATCAGCAAATTCGCTATCACGAACTTCTCTGATAAATCTTTTAGGAGCTGTATTTGCTTTCGCAGCGTGACCAGTATTTGGTTTTGTACTGCGAGTTTCTTTTACATCTTCAAAACCTAACTGTACAGCTTCGTATCCATCGTTTTCCACTGTTTTTTTCTGTAATACGACATTTGGACAAGCTTCTACTACTGTAACTGGAATCAATGTTCCATCTTCAGTAAAAACCTGAGTCATACCAAGTTTACGTCCTAGAATACCTTTCATGATGTCACCTCCATTACAGCTTAATTTCGATGTCAACACCACTTGGCAGTTCTAGACGACTCAATGAATCGATAGTTTCTGCTGTAGGTCCGACAATCTCAATTAAACGTTTGTGAGTTCTGATCTCGAATTGTTCACGAGAATCTTTATACTTGTGTACCGCACGCAGGATAGTTACTACCTGCTTTTCAGTTGGAAGAGGTACTGGTCCAACAATCTTTTTTGCACCGTGAGCTTGTGCTGCCTGAACGATCTTTTCTGCAGATGCATCTAAGATTCTGTGTTCGTAGGCTTTTAAGCGAATTCTTACGCTATTTTTCTTTGCCATGAATAATCTCCTTTCGTCTATATAGATTATAGACTCGCTCGATGCGAATTCCCTGACCGGCTGTTCATGACAACGCCTTTCAGTGGGTCAGCAACCTCGCATGTCCTTGCGGTCGTGATAATATTTTAACACATACAAATATTGAATACAACCCCTATTTTAGGCTTTTTTTCACAATTTTCGCCCTAAACAAAAGGTTTTATTGTATACGTTCTATTTTGTATATAACCTCATTTTCTGTATACGCTTACATTGTTTTTTTATCGCAAAACCAATAAAAAAAGAGGATTTTTTTATCTTTTCCTCTTTCAAAAACTAAAGATCATGATAAATTGGACACATTTTTTCATATGTACAGAATGTCTCAAAGCCCAATGCCTTGACATCTTCTTTTATTTCCTGAATGTGGTATCCAACGTGTTCTTGTTTATGAATATCACTACCAAAAGTGAGAATCTTGCCACCCAAGTCCTTATATAATCTTAAAATATCTCGACAAGGCGTTAAATCATGTAATCCATAGCGCTCATTACTTGTGTTAATCTCAAGTCCTTTTCCATCCTGGATCACTAACTTCAATATTTTTGTTAGAATATCCTTCGTTTCACTGAAAGGATAAATACCTGCTTTATCATCCCGTTTAATTGCATCTAAATGTCCTAAAACACTATAATTCTTATATTGTTTCATTACATCAAGAATTTCCTGATAATAAGCTAGATTATACTCACGCTGTGTTTTTCCTTTTTGAAAATCTTGAGTCCAAAACTCCAGATCATTGACCTGATGACAGGATAAAATGACGAAATCGAAATCATTGTGTTTAAAATCTCTTTCATATTGAGCTATGGTATGTGTTTGCATACCAAACTCTATTCCATATTTCAAATTAATTCGATTGCCGTATAATTTTCTACAACGATCAAATTCTTGGCGATATGTTGTATAAAATAATTCATTATAGAATTTTATTCCATGATCAACATGCTCTGTAAAACAAATTTCGTCTAAACCTAGGTAAATTGCTCTGTTTACTAATTCCTCCATTGGATAAATAGAATCATCACTAAAACTGGTATGCATATGGTAATCTGAGAACATCATCATTCTCCTTATGTTAATCCGGTAAATATTGCTTTAAATGCTCAGCAGGAGTTGTATCTTCCCATTTTACATTCAAATCATCTCTGCCGAAATGCCCGTAAGCTGCAAGTTGTTTATATTGAGGCTTTCTCAATTCCAAAGTTTTGATGATTGAAGTTGGACGAAGATCAAATTCTTTTCGTACGATATCTGCGATTTCTTCATCTTTTAGCTTTCCTGTACCAAAAGTATCAACCAATACACTAACAGGATGAGCAACACCGATTGCATATGCAAGCTGAACTTCGCATTTATTTGCTAATCCTGCTGCTACAATATTTTTAGCAACATAGCGTGCCGCATAAGCAGCGCTTCTATCTACTTTTGTAGGATCCTTACCTGAAAAAGCACCTCCACCATGACGAGCCATTCCACCATAAGTATCAACTATAATCTTTCTTCCAGTCAATCCGCTATCACCTTGAGGCCCACCAATTACAAATCTTCCAGTTGGATTAATATAAACCTTAGTGTCTTCGTCCATCATAGATGGATCAATTACTGCATCAATCACATAGTTTTTTAAATCCTTGCGAATGGTATCTAAACTAACTGCCTCAGAATGCTGAGTAGATATTACGATGGTATCAACTCGTATCGGACGATCATTTTCATATTCTACAGTAACCTGAGTTTTCCCATCCGGACGAAGATAATCCACAACGCCATCCTTTCTGATTTTTGTAAGTTGCTTTGCCAGTCTATGTGCCAATGATATTGGAAGTGGCATGAATTCAGGCGTTTCATCACAAGCATAGCCGAACATCATTCCCTGATCACCAGCACCATTATTTTCTTCTCCACCTTCTTTTGTTTCCATAGAATGGTCTACACCCATTGCTATATCTCCAGATTGTTCATCAATGGTAGTCAACACAGAACAAGTTGTTCCATCAAAACCGTATTTAGCACGATCGTAGCCGATTTCCAAAACAGTATTTCTTGCGATACTAGGAATATCTACATAACAATTTGTTGAGATTTCTCCCATGATCATGACCATACCAGTTGTACAGCATGTTTCACAAGCAACACGTGCCATAGGGTCTTTTTCTAAAATTGCATCTAATACTGCATCTGATATCTGATCACAAATTTTATCAGGATGACCCTCTGTAACCGATTCTGAAGTAAAATATTGTTTATTTAACATTGCATTGTCCTTCTTTCTTCATATAACACATCTATTATCTTCTATCTCTTTCTAGATTACAAGTCTCATAGAAAAGAAGATAACTTTTTTTGCTATCTCCTTATATTATTAGGCTCTTTTTAAATGCAAACGCTCTACAAGTATCGGAACCAACAACATTCCTGCAATCATTGTTGCTATCATATATGGTGCATTATATATGATTGATCCCCATAAGGTTGTTTCCCACACGATCACACCACCTATCGTATGACTTAAAAAACGTAGAAAATTTGTTATCAATACCCCACTATAAAAATATTTATAGTTAGGGAACAGACTTGCAAGACCATACACACTGAATGCAACTAGGTAATCTAATAGGAATCCTAATATTTGAGGAATGTACATTGGGCCTGTAACAAATTGAATCAATACAGAAATAAGTCCAACAAATGTTGCCTTCATCCAACCCAAGTGATAACTGCAAACGAGTAAAGCGATGGTAGATATACCAATAGAGCCACCATTTGGCATTCGCAAAAATGGAATCATATTAGTAAAATAATCAAGAACCATGAATAACGCCGCATAAAAAGCCATAAAAACCAAATCTAATGTAGTCACCTTTTTCATAAAAAAACACCTCCATGAGGCGTAAGTAAACAAATCTATCAATTCTAGATCTGACTCCCTACGCTAGTATAAACTAGATCAGGTCATAAGGGTATTTCTCAGCCCAAGGGCACCCCTGTCATGACGTTATAAATTATACACTAAATAAAGGAATATGCAAATACATTGTTAAAAAAAAAAAGCATCAGCGAAATTGCCGATGCTTTTAATGTTTTTTTATTACTCGATGATTTCAGTAACGTTTCCTGAACCTACAGTACGTCCACCTTCACGAATTGAGAATTTTGTGTTGTTTTCGATAGCGATTGGAGCAATCAATTCAACAGTCATTTCAATGTTGTCACCAGGCATAACCATATCTGTACCTTCTGGAAGAGTGATAACACCAGTAACGTCAGTTGTACGGAAGTAGAACTGAGGACGGTAGTTAGTTACGAATGGAGTGTGACGTCCACCTTCTTCTTTTGTCAAGATATAAACCTGAGCCTTGAATTTAGTGTGAGGGTGTACTGATCCTGGTTTTGTTAGAACCTGTCCACGCTGGATTTCATCACGGTTGATACCACGAAGCAATGCTCCGATGTTATCTCCTGCTTGAGCGATATCCAACTGTTTACGGAACATTTCCAAACCAGTTACAACAGTCTTACGAGTGTCATGGATACCAACGATTTCAACTTCTTCACCTAATTTAACTTCACCACGTTCAACACGTCCAGTAGCAACGGTTCCACGTCCTGTGATAGTCATAACATCTTCTACAGACATCAAGAAAGGTTTGTCAGTTTCACGCTGAGGATCTGGTACATATGCATCTACTGCTTCCATCAATTCGTGGATAGCACCAACATATTTTTCGTCACCTTCAAGAGCTTTCAATGCTGAACCACGGATAACTGGAGCATTGTCTCCGTCAAATCCGTACTCAGAAAGAAGTTCACGAACTTCCATTTCAACAAGGTCGATCAATTCTTCATCGTCAACCATGTCACATTTGTTCAAGAATACAACGATGTAAGGAACACCTACCTGACGAGCAAGCAAGATGTGCTCACGAGTCTGAGGCATAGGACCATCAGATGCAGCAACTACAAGGATAGCACCATCCATCTGAGCAGCACCAGTGATCATGTTTTTAACGTAGTCAGCGTGGCCTGGGCAGTCAACGTGTGCATAGTGACGAGTAGCAGTCTGATACTCAACGTGTGCAGTGTTGATTGTAATTCCACGTTCTTTTTCTTCTGGAGCTCCATCGATTGCATCATAAGCTTTTGCTTCAGCCATACCGTCTTTTGAAAGAACGTTAGTGATTGCAGCAGTTAAAGTTGTTTTACCGTGGTCAACGTGTCCGATAGTTCCAATGTTAACATGTGTTTTGGAACGGTCAAATTTTTCTTTAGCCATTTTTAAATTTCCTCCTAATTTATAGTTTTCATGTATATTCTAATTCAAAGTTTTTATAAAAGCAACAATTAATTTTCAGAACTGTTGTTTTTAACAATTTTTTCAGCAATACTCTTAGGAACTTCACTATAGTGATCAAATTTCATAGAATAATTTCCACGTCCCTGAGTGAATGAACGAAGGTCAGTTACATAACCAAACATTTCTGACAATGGGATGTGTGCTTTTACGATGATCGCATTTCCTCTTTCTTCCTGGTCAATAATTGCACCACGACGAGAGCTTACGTCACCCATAACGCTACCTAAATATTCATTAGGTGCTGTTACTTCAACTTCCATAACTGGTTCCAAGATAACTGGTTTACATTTTTTGGCAGCAGCTTTTAAAGCCATAGAAGCCGCAATCTTATAAGCCATTTCACTTGAATCGACATCATGGTAAGATCCATCGAACAATGTAGCTTTAATATCGATTACCGGATAACCTGCAATGATACCATTCTGCAATGCATCTTCTAGACCTTCACCAGTTGGTTTTACATACTCACGAGGTACGCTTCCACCAACAGTGGCATCAACGAATTCAAATCCTTTACCTTCTTCTTGAGGTTCAAATCTGATCCATACGTGTCCATACTGTCCACGACCACCTGACTGTTTGATGTATTTACCTTCACACTCAGCAGCTTCACGAATTGTTTCACGGTAAGCAACCATTGGTTGACCAACATTTGCTTCTACCTTGAATTCACGTTTTAGACGGTCAACGATGATGTCTAGGTGAAGTTCACCAACACCGGCGATGATGGTCTGACCTGTTTCTTGATCTGTATAAGTTTTGAAAGTTGGATCTTCTTCTGCAAGTTTTGCAAGGGCAAGACCCATTTTATCCTGGTCAGCTTTTGTTTTAGGTTCCAAAGACAGTTCGATAACTGGTTCTGGGAATTCCATGCTTTCCAATACAACTGGGTGATCTTCTGCACACAGAGAATCTCCAGTAGTAGTTACTTTTAAACCAACGGCAGCAGCGATGTCACCGGCATAAACTTCTTCGATTTCTTTACGAGAATTTGCATGCATCTGAACGATACGTCCAAAACGCTCTCTCTTACCTTTTGTTGAGTTTAATACATAACTTCCTGATTTAGCAGTACCTGAGTACACACGGAAGTATGATAATTTACCAACGAATGGGTCTGTAGCAATCTTGAAAGCCAATGCAGCAAATGGTTCTTCATCACTTGCATGACGCTCAACTTCTTCACCGTTTTCCAAAGTACCCTTAATAGCAGGAATATCTAATGGAGAAGGCAAGTAATCAACAACTGCATCCAAAACCATCTGAACACCTTTGTTTTTATATGCAGAACCACATAATACAGGGAAGAAATCACCAGCACAAACAGCGATACGAAGAACACGTTTAATCTCTTCAATGCTTGGTTCTTCACCTTCTAATATTTGCATCATGAAGTCTTCATCGTAATCTGCAAGATATTCTAACAGTTTTGCACGATATTCTTCACATAAATCTTTTAAATCTTCAGGCACTTCAGAAATCTGAATTTCAGTACCTAGGTCATTGGTATAAACCTCTGCCTTACGTTCAATGATATCTACGATACCAGTGAATGTAGATTCTGCTCCAATAGGAAGCTGAATTGGGCAACTCTTAGCACCTAAACGATCAACGATCGTACGGCAACTCATTAAGAAGTCAGCACCAGTTGCATCCATTTTGTTACAGAATACGATTCTTGGAACACCATAAGTTGTTGCCTGACGCCAAACAGTTTCTGTCTGAGGTTCAACACCAGCTTTTGCATCCAATACGGTAACCGCACCATCTAATACACGTAGAGAACGTTCAACCTCAACAGTGAAGTCAACGTGACCTGGTGTATCGATAATGTTGATACGGTGTCCCTTCCAAGCTGCTGTTGTCGCAGCGGAAGTAATCGTAATACCACGTTCCTGTTCCTGTGCCATCCAGTCCATTGTAGAAGCTCCATCATGAGTTTCCCCAATTTTATGATTAACACCTGTATAATACAGGATACGTTCTGTTGTAGTAGTTTTTCCGGCATCGATATGAGCCATGATACCAATATTACGAGTATTTTCAAGTGAATATTCACGTGGCATAATGGTTCTCCTCTCTTACCAGCGGTAGTGAGCAAATGCTTTATTAGCTTCTGCCATCTTGTGAGTGTCTTCACGTTTCTTCACAGATGCACCAGTTCCATTAGCAGCATCCATGATTTCAGCAGCTAATCTTTGCTCCATTGTTTTTTCATTTCTTAAACGAGCGTAGTTTACGATCCAACGAAGACCTAATGTCAAACGTCTTTCAGCAGAAACTTCTACTGGGACCTGGTAGTTTGCACCACCAACACGACGAACTTTAAGTTCCAATAATGGCATAACGTTTTCTAGAGCTTTCTCGAAAACTTCCATTGGTTTTTCATTTGTTTTAACTTCAATAATATCAAACGCATTGTAAAGGATCTTTTGAGCAACCCCTCTTTTTCCATCAATCATGATTTTGTTGATTAAACGAGTAACCAGCTTGGAGTTGTAAATTGGATCTACTAATACATCACGTTTTGCTATATGTCCTTTTCTAGGCATTTTTATTTCCTCCTTTCACAATTGACTATTTCTTAGCTTCTTTTGGTTTTTTAGCTCCGTATAGAGAACGGCTCTGATTACGGTTAGCAACACCAGCACAGTCCAATGTACCACGAATAATATGGTAACGAACACCTGGTAGGTCCTTAACACGTCCTCCACGAATCATAACAACGCTATGCTCCTGTAAGTTATGACCGATACCTGGGATGTAAGCAGTAACTTCCATTCCATTACTTAAACGTACACGGGCATACTTACGTAACGCTGAGTTTGGTTTTTTAGGTGTCATTGTTCCGACACGAGTACATACTCCACGTTTCTGAGGTGCACTTAAGTTAGTAGGACGTCTCTTTAAGGAGTTATATCCTCTATTCAGAGCTGGTGACTTAGAAACATTCACGCTCTGTTCACGACCTTTACGAATTAATTGGTTAATTGTTGGCATAATATCCTCCTTTCACAAACACACATTTCCGGGTGTGTCATTTTGAAGTGTAAATTTAGTTCCCATCATCTGGGAACCATTAAAAATCCACTTGCTTTTCTATGATAATTCATATTGAGGCCTATTGTCAATACTTTTTTTGTTTTTTTTTAGTTTTTTTGCCTTTGTATATCTGTTGACTGTTTTTTATAGAATCTAATTTGGCAAAGAAGAATTTACTCTTCAACTGAGCTTTTGTTATCAACATGATGATAAATAGTAAAACAAGTAATAAAAGAGCTTTTTTATCCATTAGTATCTTAGCTAAGTGAAATGAATATATATCTTATGACCTTTTTTAAGATGACTTCATATTCTATATATAAACATCAATTTTTCACTTTATCTCTTCTTAACTATGATTTTATAAGAGAAATTGAACGATACTTAAATCATACACATACTTTACGAATTCATATGTTTAAATGGGTAAATAGGTAAAAATCCAAGCAAGCTCCCAATGATAAATGGAACAATCCATCCAAGACTTAAATCATAAAAAGGCAACATGTGCAACATCTCTGATATACCTTCCAATGCAATGCCTGCATTTTCTAATCCATTGAAAAAGGAAATTATAAATGTGAATAACATACCTAAAATATAAACGGATTTCCTATGTTTTATGAGCTGTTTGCAGAAAGACAATAAAATCAAAGATACTGTTACAGGATATATCATAATAAGAATAGGAAGACTGATTTCTATTAATTGACTCAATCCAATGTTAGAAATAATAAAGCTAAAGATACAAACCAATGCTGAAATCTTTTTGTATGATATATTGGGCAAAAGTTTATGAAAATAATCAGCAAATGAAGTAGTAAGTCCAATAGAAGTGGTTAAGCAAGCGAAAAGCACTGCAATTCCAAGGATAATACCCCCTACACTTCCGAATAATTGGTTTGTCAGAGCATGAAGTAATGCTCCCCCATTTGTAAATGAAGTCATCGTAGAGGCACCAACATAACTCAACATGAAATAAACAAGAGCAAGAAAGCCTGCAGCTCCGAGACCTGCTAAAATGGTATATTTAGCGATTGTCTTTTTATCTTTAACTCCAAAATTTTTGATGGCATTAATTACTATGATTGAAAATGCTAAGCCTGCTGGTCCATCTAGAGCATTATAACCTTCAATCATTCCTTGAAATAACGGAATTGAGGCATAAGCACCTTGTGGTTCGGAAATCTTACCGATGATTCCTTCTCCACCTTTTACTACTGTAAGTACTGTTGAAAAAAAGATCAGGAGAATACTAATCAGTAAAAAAGGTGTCAACGCTTTTCCTACTACATCTACGATTTTATTTGGATTACTACTTAAATAATAAGTAACAAGAAAAAACATTGCTGTAAATAAAATAGAAAAAAGTGTTTTATTTCCGGATCCGATATAAGGCAATGCTGCTAGTTCAAAAGATACACTTCCTGTACGAGGCAGGGCAAATAACGGACCAATCAATAAATAAACACCTATTGAAAGAAATACAGCGAATTTTTTTCCAACCAAGTTACCTAAATCAGTCATTGAATCACCAACTAATACTACGGCAGTAACACCAAGAATTGCGATTCCTGCATCTGTTAAAATAAATCCTAATAGAGCACTAAGATAATTTGTACCAGCTAATTGCCCCATAGCTGGGGGAAATATCATATTACCCGCACCAAAGAAAATAGCGAATAAGGTCAAAGAAACAGATAAAATTTGTTTTATAGATAATTTTTTCATATAGTTCTCCAATCATTCAAGCAGCATAATCATAT